>JAENXM010000226.1 GCA_016649525.1 Actinomycetota bacterium | reverse complement strand
GTCTTCGGTGAGAGCATCTGCATGGGGAACATGGAGTATAGATCGAAGGTGGCCGCGTCATAAGTGCCTGGCGGGCTCTGTACCTGCTTCCCGCTGGAGACAGGGGCCGACGGCGCGAGTGCGAGGCAAAGGGCGATTACAGCCAGGAGCGCAATAAATAACTTGCCGCGCCAGAAAAAGTCCCGAATCTTGGAGTTCCTCATCGATATCCCCTTTGTCCGGATTTCATTAAGCGCGTCTCGCCCGGGCTCAGGCCTCCAACTTCCCGGCTGCCCCGGAAGCCCTTACCAGATCAGCGACATCGCTGTTCGTCTTTGCCACGTAAACGAGAAGAGCCCCCAGACCGGCAAAGAGCCACGTCGAAAACAACAGATAGAACAACACCACGAAGAACTCGACGTTCAGCTTTCCGCCGTACTCGGTTATGGTGCCGGATACCATCACCATCATCCCGATGACAAAGATGGTGCCCAGGATGGCCACCACCAGACACCCGATCAGGACCGCCTTCTGCCACGTCGCGTAGGAATTCTTCTTACCGGCAACCTCTTTCATCTCTACCTCCTTTTGACGGTGCCGACGATTGAAAAACACGGTAACGGGTCGGTCGACGGCCGTTATCGTGGGGATTCCTCGACCGCCTTCTTGAGCTTTCTATCAGACAGGGACCCCTGGATGATAGACCTCGGCTCGCTCCCGAAGTAATACCTGTGCCACAGCCAGAACGACTGGAGTGAATCCTTCACCATCTCGAGCATGCCAGCCTTCAGAGGGTACTTCCTGCGGACCTCGACCGCCTCCCTGTAGCTGGAAACGTGGACCATCTCGTCGGGCGCCGTCCCCGGAACAACAAGCCCTCCCTCGACGAGCGCCCTGGCCGCGCACATACTCTTTTATCCTCTCCTCGAGCGAAGACACTCTCTGCCGCCTTTCCTCAGGAAACCAGGTTCCCGAGGGCCATCGCGAACGGCAGGTCTCCCTCGATCTTGAGACTGCCGGACATGTATGCCGCCGTGCCCTCAAGTTCTCCCCTGCTTATCTTCACCCAGTCCTCAAGGGAGGCTTTGAAGGTCGTCTTCGGCGACTCGGCGCCGTTGAATATCACCTTGAACTCCAGGTCTGTGCCCCCGGGGCGCGAAAGCAAGAGGCCCATGGTTCCTTTCGTATCCTTAATAAGGTCGTATCGCGTGCGGTTCGCCATCTGCCCCATGTCCATGAACGCGTCCACCGCACCCTCGAGCTTCCCGGTAACCGCCTCCCTCCAGGCATCTTCACTGAGTTCGAGGGTCACAATCGGGTCTTTTATCGGTCCTGACACAACTTCGAGTTCCTTTGCGTCCTTGACGATAATGCCGTATGTCTGCTTTTCGGCACCACTGATGTCGAACTGTACGCTGAAGTCGGTCCCCTCCATGCCGCTTGAGCTGATCCCGCTCACCTGCTCCTCAAAGATCTTTGGGACATGTTCCTCGAAATACTCCCTGACGGTTACGTCCTCACCGACCTCCATCCTTCAAGCCCCCTTTCTTTCTGCCGTTTGCTTCGCGGGCGAAACGTCCCGCAGTCTCGTCTCCCCGGCAGCGCCGGCCGGGCTCAGGGCCCGGACGTGGTATTGCTATAACACCGCCCCGTAACGATGTCAACACCCGTCTATAACCACCTGTCCATCATCCTTGCCCAGCGGCTAACCAGAATATCGAAGAGTCCCCGGCTGAGCCTGTGAGCGAGGTCGCCAAGGTGTGTACCCGCATCGACGGCCACGACCGCCCGGTTCTTTTCCACCGCTCGCACGGTTGCGTCGGCGACCCTTTCCGGGGCGTAGCCGCAGCGCATGAAGAACCTCTCCACCTTGGCGGCCACCTCTTCCGACGAGGACCTCTCGGTCCCGGAGCACGACCTCATCGTCTTTGTGATGTTCGTAGAGACAAACCCGGGGCAGATCGCCGTCACGCCGATACCGTGCGCCGCCGCCTCCGCCCGCAGGGTCTCCGAAAAGCCGGTGACACCGTACTTGGTACAGCAGTACGCGGTCATAGCCGGGAGCGGTATGAGCCCGGCCCCGGAGGCGACATTGACAATATGGCCGCCGTCGCCCTGCTCGATCATCCGGGGATAAAAGAAATGACAGCCGTGGATGACGCCCCACAGGTTGACGCCCATGATCCACTTCCAGTCGTCGAGGCTGTGCTCCTCGAACTTGCCGCCGCAGCCGACCCCAGCGTTGTTGCATAGGACGTCTACCCGCCCCATCTGCCGGTAGGTGTTGTCGCAGAACTCCTCCACCTGCCACGCCTGGGACACATCGACAACCTCGGTGTACGCTTCACAAACCATTGAAGCGAGTTCATCGCGCACGCGGCTGAGCCCCTCGCCGTCGACGTCGCAGAGCGAAAACCTCGCACCGCGCCTCGCGAAGGCCAGCGCAATCTCCCTGCCTATGCCGCTCGCGGCACCTGTGACGACCACTACCTTCCCATTAAAATCGTCCACCGGTTACTCCATTTCCTCGAGCAGAGAAAGAGTCTCCTCCTGCGGTGGACGCGGGACCGTCTGGCAGTACTTCGCGTCGCGCATCAGGCGCTCCATCCCGTAGTCCTTCATGTAGCCGTACCCGCCGTGTATCTGTACCCCGTCGAGGGTCGCCGCCGTAGCCTTTTCGGCCGCGAACACCTTGGCGGCCCTGCAGACGGAGAGGCGAAGGCCAGCTCCACCTGCTCCCTCCGTCGCCTGCCTCAGTACCGCCTCGCCCGCCTCAAGCCCGACGAGCATGTCAGCGAGCATCAACCGTATCTGCTGGTGGTTTACGATGAGGTCACCGGCTTGGTAGCGCTCGGACGCATAGCTATACGCTTTCTCGTAAGCCTGGCGCGAAAGCCCGAGTGAGAGCGCGGCCGTGCCGAGCAGCAGCCGGCACTCGAGCTCCCCAGCATTATCACTGCCGATCTTGCCGGAAGTCTCGAGGTCTCTCACGGCTTTTACGGTTACGCACGCCGGCCTCGAAGCCCTCAGACCGAGTGGATACGATATTTCCTCGACCTCAACCGCGTCTGTTCCCGATGTCACCGTGAACAGATCGCCACTTCCTGAAACCATGACGAGCAGTCCAGCGGCCGCTCCACCGGGCACGAAAGCAGATTCACCCGCTCCGTCGCTTTCGCGGAAGGGCCAGACGAGAGCGGCCCATCCATTACCGCGCACGACCGGCTCAGTCGCCTTCACCAGACCCGCTTTCTCGAGAGCCCACAGGGCCAGGTTGTGGGAAAGGAGCAGCGCCCCGAAGCCTGCCGAGGCGCGCGCCAGCTCGGACACGACCAGGCAG
>JAENXM010000169.1 GCA_016649525.1 Actinomycetota bacterium | reverse complement strand
AGGAGGCTCTCGAGCTGCTCCTCCTCTTCAGCGCGAAGGCGACCGAGCACGTTTTCCTCTTGAACGAGATGATCTCGCAGTACCACGGCGGATACCTCGTGGTTCAGGCGGCGATAGTGGGCGGAACCGACCGGGAGGGACGCGACGCCGTCAACCCGCTCACGTACCTCTTCCTCGATGTCATGGAGAAGCACCGCATGCGGGACCCGAACTACCAGGCGAGGGTGCACTCAGGTTCACCTGATGGGTACCTGGAACGCGCGCTCGAGGTCGCAAGGGAGGGCTACGGTGTGCCCTCGCTCTTCAACGACGGGGCGGTGGTGCCGGCGCTCGTCGCCCACGGCATCCTCGCCGAGGACGCGCGTGACTACGGGGTTGTCGGATGCGTGGAGCCGTCCATCCCCGGCAGGAGCTTCCTCTCCACCGACGCGGGCCTCTTCAACATCCCGATCTGCCTCGAGCTCGCGCTCAACATGGGCCGACGCTGGAACGGGCGCCGCAGGGTCGGCACGCAAACGCCGGACCCTCTCAGTTTCACAAGCATCGACGACGTGATAGAGGCGTTCCGCACACAGCTCAACCGCATGGTCGACAGGATGATCGATGACTTCCACATGGTCGAGAAGGCGAACATAGATTACAACCCGACCCCTCTCTCGTCCATGCTCGTCGAGGGTTGCATGGAATCCGGGTACGACCTCACCGAGGGGGGCGCGGCATATAACGCGAGCGGGATACAGGGTGTGGGGGTTGCGGATGTCGCGGATTCACTCGCCGCGCTCGATACGCTGGTCTTCCGGGAGAAGCGGCTGTCCATGAACGAAGTACGCGAGGCGCTGGCCTCCGACTTCGAGGGTCGCGAGGCTGTAAGGCTCGAGCTCTCACGCGCCCCCAGGTATGGAAACGACATCGAGATTCCAGACTTCTACGCGGACCTGGTCGTGCGGATGTTCCACGATTCGCTGTCCAGACACCACAGCCTCCGCGGGGGACAGTACGTTCCGGGCTTCTACTCCGTCACCTGCCACGTTGCTTTCGGAGCTAGGACGGGTCCTCTGCCGTCAGGCAGGAGAGCTGGGAAGCCTTTCGGCAACGGCATCGGCCCGGCCTGCGGCGCCGACAGGAGCGGCCCGACCGCGATACTCAACTCAGCGGCTTCGCTCGACTCCACGCTTATGCCAAACGGGAACGCGCTCAACCTGCGGTTCGATCCGGCGGCTCTCGAAGGCGAGAAGGGTATCAAGGTCCTCTCAGGGCTTGTGAAGGGTTTCTTCGGCAGGGGCGGTATGGAGCTTCAGTTCAACGTGCTGGACCCCGAGCTGCTCACGGATGCAAAAGCAAATCCAGGCAAGCACCCAGAGCTGGTCGTCAGGGTCGCTGGATACTGCGCGTACTTCGACGACCTGCCGGAGGCGACGAAGGACGAGATAATAAGCAGGACGAGGCTGAAGGTCTGACCGGAAGCCTCGCCCCGTCCCGTTCGGAATTCACTGTATCTTCAAGAATTCGGTCGGAGGTACGTGGTATATCTGGCCTAGTGCAAGTAGCTCCCGCGTTCCCGGGTGAGACTTCCCGAGCTCCCAGTTCTTGAGCGTGTTGTAATGTACGCCGAGTTGCCTTGCGACCCAGTCCCGCTTCAGCCCTCTCTCGTCCCTAAGGGACTTCATGCGATTCGCGAACGCCATGTCGAAGGCCATTATATCTTCATCTGGTACTTCTATATTTCTCTTTCTTTCAGCCCTCAAAACTGTTGACACCTCCAGCATAGTATGTTTATATAGACAAAATTATTGTCCGTTAAGAAACACTCACAAATGCTTCATGATGATAACAATAATTATCTGGTCCGTCAATGATGAGGCATCCTTTATTTCAAGCGCTTGAGAGAAAGGAGGAAGGATGTACGTGAACAACGTCGCCGTGGTGGGCAACCTGACCTCTGACCCCAGGCAGGGTGAGGGTGACGGCAAGGTTGTCAACTTCAGGATGGGGGTCAACAGGAGGAGAAAGCCGGGAGACGGGCAGACCGAGGAGATCATCGAGCGCACGGAATTCATAGACGTCGAATGCTGGGGGCCGCAGGCCGACAACATCACCGCTTCACTTCACCGGGGTGACAGGACCATCGTGGTCGGCCAGTTAAAGTACGACCAGTGGAACGATGCGGACGGCAACCCGAGAAGCCGTGTCAGGATAAAGGCCTCGGCGGTGGGGCCGTCCCTCGAGTTCCAAAGTGTTCCTGAAGCGGCAACGGTCTGATTTCGGAAAAGGAGGCTCCCGATGGGCATAACGGACCTGTCTTCATTCACCTCCAAGCAGGGGGTGACCACGGCGGTCTGGCTCTACGACGAAGCGGAAACCTACGTCGTACAGCACGACTTCATGCACCTGTCATTTTTCAAGGATGATTTCAAGGAGTTCGTCGATACACTGGTGGTGGCGCTGCGGGAGATGGAGAAGAAGGAGAGCCCGATGGCGCACATCCACCCGGTGATTGTGCGTTAGACTGGGCTCGCGGAAGTCCTACTTCATGGCGGATGCAATACCTGACGGAAGGGCGGCGGTCCTTGTCACCAGCAACACCAGAGGTAAGAAGATAATGTGCGAGCGCGCCATGTATTGGAACTCGAGAGGCGCGGGCACCGACACCATAGGCGGACACTCGGACTGAGTTGATGCAAGGGGGTCATGCAACAGGGGTCAGACCCCGTTGCACTGTGACCCCTTCTGACAGGGGTTTCCATCTTGATGCCACAGCCGGCAATCACTGTCCACTCAAGGTGACGGATGCGCCGTAGTCCAACAACCTGCTCTGGCTGTCCCTGTTCTTCGACCGGTCGTAGTTGATAATAGTCTCCCGGTTCCATAAAAGATGGCTCTAGAAAAAAGTTGACAAATTGTGCTTAACGACCATGTTTTTATGTTGGCTTGGGACGAAGCGGAAACTTTCGTAATCCAACACGACTTTATGCACCTGTCGTTTTTCAAGGACGACTTCCGCGAGTACGTGGATACGCTGGTGGTGGCGCTCAGGCCGGTCCAGAAGGCAGAAACCCTGGTGGGCCCTCTCCACCCGGTCGCTACACGGGATGTCGTTCTTCAGCAGGCTGAGGCCGATGCGTGCGAGCGAAGCAGAGTTCCTCGTGCTGGACGTTTCTTAACGTTCTCACGTCGCCATCCTCTTTCCTGGAAGCTCTGGACACCCAGTCAGACCCGCGCCCTTTCCGATCGAGGTAGTACTGCTTAAGAGTTTATAAGTCTGAGCCGATAAATATTATTGGTCAGCAGTTGAAGGTGGCGACTTGTGTGCTGCGTTAATGCGTTGCAACTCCAGAGTAATATGAAATGAATCGTCGTAGTATTATATCTATCATAATAGCCGCGCTCACGGCCCTGGCGATAATCATTCCCTTGTCCGGCTTGACGGCTTCGGCTGGCGCGAGGACTGCAGGCCCGGCCGGCATCGAGGGCGATGGCGAGCACTACCTTGGCAGGCAACCGGTTTCACCCGAGAGAGCCCGCCTGCTTCGGGAAAGTACACCTAAAGCCCCTCCGCCAAGGCTTGAAGGAAGGTCGCTTCCCTCATCGGTCAACCTCTCGGGCGAGCTGCCCCCGGTAGGCGACCAGGGTTCTCAAGGTAGCTGCGTGGACTGGGCCTGCGTTTATTATCAAAAGACCCACTCCGAGACAAAATTCGAGCATACCTCATGGGACCTGACCAATCCTTGGTACCAGTTCAGTCCTTCCTTCATATATAACCAGGGCGGAGGCGATTTACCGCAGTATGCCTATCCGCTGCTCGAGACCAAGGGCTGTGTTGATATCGCTGAGATGCCCTACTACGATTGGGACGACACAACACAACCCACAGCTGCCCAGCTAGAGGCTGCGAAACCGTATAAGATCCAGGACAATTGGGCCGCCCTCTGGAATCACCTTGGGGATTCGCCCCCATATCCACAGCCAAACCCGATTATAGATGCCAAGTCCTGGCTGGCGGACGGATACGTTCTGAGCTCAGGAATCTGCGTGGACTTAGGTTTCCCGGACTATGGCGGCAGTGACCCTGCCACATACTACGATCCCAACAGCGGGGGCATCGCCAACCACCAGGTGGCCATCTGCGGATACGACGACAATATAAATCCCTCGGGGGAGGACCCGGACCACCAGGGAGGGTTCCTCATGGTAAACTCCTGGGGCTCAGGATGGAACGGCGGTATGAACGGGTACCTGTGGTT
>JAENXM010000110.1 GCA_016649525.1 Actinomycetota bacterium | reverse complement strand
TCGAGGCGACCGGTCACCTCGGCGGCAGGGCGGCCTTCGACCGCAAGGACGGATTCCTGGTGGACTACGGGATCCACGCGAACCGCTTCGCAAGCGAAGGAGCCGCGACCGCGGCGCTGCGGGAGATAGGTCACGAGATCGACTTCGCAGAGATGGGCGACATCCAGTTCTATAGAGACGGGACCTTCGTCCCTCTGCCAGCAGGCGTCCCGGAATTGTTAAAGGCACGATTTATATCATGGCCGGACAAGTTGGTAATTGTCGCAGATATGATAAAGCTTGTTCTGGCCAACCCGCAGAAGAAGGCAAATGTCTCCCTTGAAACGGCAGCCTGGGGAATGGGGAGAAAAGAAGTGTCCTCCATTTTCAAACTTCTTTCAGGTATAGGACTGGTCTCCCCCAACACCAGCACCGCCAGTGCAGGTGATTTCGCCATATTCTTGAAGAAGGGTTTAAGGTCAAAGGAAGGTGCCGCCTATCCGCACGGCGGGACCAGCCAGATCATAGAAGCGCTGTCAAATAAGATCGAGCAGTCGGGAAAGATATCGCTCAACAGCAGGGTAAAGTCTTTCGAGGTGGCTGGCGGCAGGATAACAAGCGTGAACGTCAGGGAGGAAAGCCTTCCCTGCAAGGCGGTCGTCTTCGCAGTGCCGCTGCAGAAGCTGGGCGAGCTCGCGGGAGATTTCCTTCCCGCCAATTTCATCGAAAAGTGCGACTCCATCGTTCCCACTGCGGGCATATCGTTCGACCTATGCCTCACCGAGAAGGTTACGGACATCGACGGCCTGGTAGTCACGGCCGAGCCTTTTGTGACGATGGGGCAGTTCACCTCGAACATCGACCCCAGCACCGCGCCCGAGGGTAAGCAGCTTGCGACTTTCTACTACCCTCTGCCTTTGGAGGTCATGGACGACCACGACGAGGTGGACGTGGAGGAGAAAAGGTTCAGGGAGCTTATCGAGAAGATGTTCCCCGGGACCTGGGACAAGGTCGAGTGGGAGCGCGCCCTGAGGCTCAAGATGGTGGACGGCTTCGAGCCGCGCGTCGGGCAGACCGCCAAGGACCGGCCCGGGGTCAGGGCCCCGGGAGTCGATAACCTCTTCCTCGCTGGAGACACCGTCTCCGCTCCCGGCTCCGGTGGAGACGTGGCTTTCGGCTCCGGGGTAGAGGCGGCCCATAAGGTCCTGTCCTTCCTCAGGTAAGACCGAGGTCCTGTTGACCGACACCGCTGGAGAACTAGAACTGACCGGTGAGAGGACGCTGCCCGGGGTCCCCCGCGAGAATTACTGGTTCCAGCGGCACCTTGTCGCCTACGAACTCGCGGCCACCCTCGCGGAAAGCAGACGGGTCATCGACATCGGATGCGGAGAGGGGTACGGCCCCGCGTTTCTCGCCGGGCGAGCACGAACGGTCCTCGGCGTTGACATCGCGCCCGAGGTCGTCGGGCACGCTAATAAGCGATACGGTACCGAGAACCTCTCCTTCCTGGTGATGGACGTCAACAGGCTCGAAGTACCACCGCAGTCTTACGACCTCGCCGTTTCGCTCCAGGTCGTAGAGCACCTGGCGGATGTCTCGGGGTACTTCGCGGAGATAGCGCGTGTCCTCGCGCCTGAAGGGGTCGCTCTCCTCTCCACGCCGAACCGCCTGACCATATCCCCTGGGAGCGACAAGCCGATAAATCCCTTCCACCTGCGAGAGTACACGCCGGAGGAGTTCAGGGACGTTCTCAGGGGTTACTTCGCCCACGTGGAGATAAAAGGGCTTTTTCATGCCGGGTGGCTGAAGTTCAACGAGAGGATGCCTCTGGTCGATTTCATCAAGGTCTACGAGATGAAGAGGTACAACCCGCGCTACTGGACGCACCGGCTGCTCGCCCCGCAGGTCGGCACCGCCGATTTCCGGGTGGGCGCCTCGGGCATCCAGGACTGCCTGGACATAATCGCCATCTGCAGAAGTCAATTACTGGAGCCCTCGCTTTGAAGGGATATTTCTCCTTAGTCCTTCATACCCACATGCCGTACGTCAGGAAGAACGGCACCTGGCCGGTGGGCGAGGACTGGCTCCTCCGCGCGATGTCACAGGTCTACATGCCGCTCCTCGAGTCGCTCGATCGCCTGAAGGACGAAGGCCTGGCCTCCTGCATCGCGCTCACCCTCACCCCGGTCCTCTGCGAGCAACTGGCGGACCCTTACATACATGAGCGCTTCATCGCGCACCTGAGGACGATGGCCGAGCATACCGCCGGCGACATCCGTGATTTTGAATACTTCGGCGACGATGAGCGCAGGGCAATGGCCGAGGAGTACCGCCGGCGCTTCGAGAAGATGCTAGGTGATTTCCTCGCGATAGACCAAGACATTACGGGAGCGCTACGCTCGTTCGAGCAGCAGGGCCTCATCGAGACGATAGCCTCCTGCGCGACGCACGCGTTCCTACCCGCGCAGCGAAGCGAGCGAACGGTCCGGTACCAGGTAGCCTCGGGCATCGAGTCCCACCGGCGACACATGGGAGTCGACCCTAAGGGCTTCTGGATACCCGAGTGCGCCTACCGCGATGGGCTCGAGAAAACACTCGAGGCCGAGGGCGTGCTCTATTTCATAGCCGACCCCTCGGCGGCGCGAGAGATACCCTCGACATGCCCCTACCAAGTGGGCGATTCGTCGGTCGCCGTACTGCTCAGGAGCGACCGGGCACACGACAACGTCTGGGACGAGCGATCCGGTTACCCCTCGGACGCCCTTTACATGGATACTACAAGGTACTATCACGGTTCGGGCATGCACTACTGGAAGGTCACGGGGGCAGATGTGACGATTGATGAAAAGGCTGTCTACGAGCGGGAGGCCGCCGTGGCGCGGGCTCTCGACCACTCCCGGCACTTCATAGGCGACGTCTCCAGCGAGATATCGGAATCGCCGTCCTGCCCCGGCGGCGCGCGGCCGCTCATCCTCGCGAGCTACGATACGGAGCTGTTCGGCCACGGCTGGCAGGAAGGCATCTACTGGCTCGAGGTTACGCTCCGCTCACTCGCGGCGAGCGAATCCATCAGCCTCACGACCCCGACCGGCTACCTCGAGGAGAACCCTCCGGGAAACGCCACCCGGCTCATGTCCACGTCATGGGGGACGAACAGGGACCACTCGACCTGGTTGAACCCCGAGACGGAGTGGATGTGGGTCGAGCTCGGCCGGTCTCAAGAGAGACTCTTCGCACTCCTGGAAAAACACGGGGGCTCGGATGACCCGGAGGTTGCGCGCGCGCTCAAGCAGGCCGCAAGGGAGGTGCTCCTGCTCGAATCGAGCGACTGGCCCTACATGGTTGCAAAAGACCGCGCTAAAAAGTATGCTACTCAGAGGTTTTCGACCCATCTCGAACGTTTCAGGCAGATCGCTGAAGCGGTCGAGGGTGGGAGGACGGATCGGGAGATAGACAACCTTTCCGAGATCGAGGAAACGGACAGGATCTTTTCCGAACTCGATCTCGGTTTTATCTCTACGGGGGATCCCCACGACGGCGAAGGGAGTTAAGTTGCGGGTAATGATACTGAGCTGGGAATACCCGCCCCGCATAATAGGCGGCCTAGGAAGGCACGTATATCACCTGGCCACATCACTCGCCTCCGAGGGGATCAAGGTCCACGTGGTGACGAAGGACCATCCCGGAACGCCCGAGTACGAGGAGTCTGAGGGTGTACACGTCTACAGGGTCGTCAACTACCCTCCCGACATAACCCAGGAGGACTGGGTGCCCTGGACACTCCAGTTCAACGTGGCCCTTCTCGAGAAAGCTGTCGCTGTCGTCAACGACCTCAAGAACATCAACGTCATCCACGCCCACGACTGGCTCGTCGCGCACGCCGCGGCGAGCCTCAAGCACGCCTACAGGATACCGCTCGTCGCGACTATCCACGCCACCGAATACGGCCGTCACCAGGGCCACCTGCCCGGCCCCATGAACAAGCTCATCCATCAGATCGAGTGGTGGCTCACCTTCGAGTCGGTCCGCACGATATGCTGCAGCCAGTACATGATGGAGCAGATAACGAACATCTTCGAGCTTCCACCCGACAAGGTCGACGTCATCCCGAACGGCATCGACTCCGAGAGCTTCAAGCGCGACGTGAGCGTGGACCTGTACCGCAGGCAGTACGTGAAGCCCGGCGACAAGCTCGTCTTCTTCGTCGGGAGGCTCGTCTACGAGAAGGGCGTCCAGACCGTCATCGAGGCGATGACCCTCATCCTGAACAAGATCCCGAACGTCACCTTCGTGGTCGCGGGAAGCGGCCCCCACATGAACCAGCTCAAGTCGCTCGTCGACGCTTTCAACCTCGAGGAGAAGGTGAAGTTCACCGGCCATATCGACACGGACATGCTGTCGGCCTTCTATAAGAGCGCCGACCTGACCGTCGTCCCCAGTCTTTACGAGCCTTTCGGGATGGTGGTGCTGGAGTCTATGGCGATGGGGACCCCTACCATCGTGGCCGATACGGGCGGGCTTTCCGAGATAGTGGTGCACGAGGAGACCGGGCTCAAGTTCGAGCCGGGCAATCCGGAATCTCTAGCCGATGCCATGCTCCGCATACTCACCGACAAGGATCTCGCCCTCAGGTTGACCTCCGACGCGAATGCCTACCTTGGAGACCGCTACAACTGGGACAGGATCGCGAACACGACCCTCGAGGTCTACCGCCGGGCCGAGAAGGGGTACGAGTACCGGCCCCGCACCCTCAAGCTCTGTCCGCCCCTCCCCGACGAGGCCATCGGATAGGCTGTTTAGGCCGGGCTTAATTTTAGGCCGGGCTCTTAGCCCGGTTAATACATCCCGGCCTGAGAGGCCGGGCTTAATAATTCACGTTTCAAGACCTGACCCCAAGAATGCGGCGGCGTGCTCGGGAGTCGTCACGTTTATCATCATCGACGTACCGAGCTCGAACCCTCCCAGCGTCGTTAGCTTCGGGAACATCTCCAGGTGCCAGTGGTAGTACTCGTAGTTCAACCCGTCACACGGCGCAGAGTGGATGTAGTAGTTGTAGGGCGGGTCGTCGAACTTCTCGCGGTACCGCCCCAGCACGCCCTTGAGTATCTGCGCGAAATCCTCTAGCCGCCCATCAGATATCATGTCTAATGACTCCTGGTGCAACCTGGGGACGAGCCAGACCTCGAAGGGCATGCGCGAGGCGAAAGGGGCGAGCGCCACGAATCCGTCTGTCTCCCCGACGATCCGCACCCCGGCGTCGAGCTCCTCCCTCAATATGCGGCAGAAGACGCACTCGCCCTTGCTCTTGTGGTGCCACGAGGCGCCGGCCAGTTCCTGCTGTACGAGCGCCGGGACGAGCGGTACCCCGAAGAGCTGTGAGTGCGAGTGCTCTAGCGACGCGCCTGATTCCCTGCCGTGGTTCACGATTATGTGGATGTAGCGGACATCGGGGTTCTCGCTGTTCGCGCGGTAGCGGTGCCTGTAGACCCTCAGTATGAGCGTCACCTCCTCGACGGTCATCGTGGCAAGGCTCTTTTCGTGGTCGGGTGTATGGATTATCACCTCGTGCGAGCCGTCGGCCGCCCTCCTGGGGAACATCGCCGATGACTCCTCCACCCTCTCCCCCGCTTCAAACGCGGGGAACTTGTTGGGCACCACCCGTACCTGCCATCCGGGTGAGTTCGGCTCCGTGTCATCGTGCCTGATGGCAGCCACCTCGAGGGGGGTCATCGTCTCGTGGCCCGGGTCGAAGGGGCAGTCTCCGGTCTCGGGTTCGGCGGCGCGGACCTTCGAGAAATCGGTGGGCCTTAAAGCCCTGTCGGTTGCGATAACCACCCAGGAGCCCGTCACTATATCCTGCCTGAGCTCTGGCATCTCACTTCCCCTCGTCCCATGCCACGTCGGCCGGGCTCCTGCGGTACTTGATTACCCTGGCGGGGACCCCTCCCACGACCGCGTAAGGGGGTACGTCGCGGATAACGAGGCTCATCGCTCCAACCACCGCTCCCTCTCCTATCGTTGTACCCCGCAGTATCGTCGCCTTCTC
>JAENXM010000187.1 GCA_016649525.1 Actinomycetota bacterium | reverse complement strand
TTGTATGTAAGGATCCCTATCTCGCCCTCGACTTCGTAAAGAAGGGTCTCGTAGCCCATCTCTTCTCCTTTCGCAGAATGCCGACAGCCAGATTCTTTTTCATAGTCTATCACCGGTGGCTCAATCGCCTTCACCCAAAAATTATATTATCGAATCGCGGTGACTACTCCGCATTGATGCCATATAATCTCTAGACCCAGAAGCAACATTTCCAAGTGACCGGGAGGACAGCAATGGAAGATGACAGGATTTCCTATCATGAGTCGGTTCGCAGGGTTTTCCACGAGAGTATAAAGCCCGCCGGCATCACGAACATATGGGACCGGTTCGAGGCCCAGGGCATGGGAGGGGACCCCGACAAGAGGTGCCCCTTCTGCATGGCGGGGGCCCGCTGCGACCTGTGCTCCAACGGTCCGTGCCGGGCGGATGCCTCAAAGGACAAGAGGGGCGTATGCGGCATCACCGCGGACGGTATGGCCATGCGCATGATGCTCCTGCGCAACGTAATGGGCGCGTCCACGTACCACTATCACACCGAGCAGACCATCAAGACCCTAAGGGCGACCGCGAGTGGGCAGACTCCTTTCTCAATCCAGGAGCCTGAAAAGCTCAGGGTTTTCGCTGAAAGGCTAGGGCTCGATACGTCCAGCTCGGACAGCGAAATCGCCGAGCGCCTCTGCGACTTCGCGGAGAAAGACTTCAACAGGAAGCACAGCGAGCCGAGCAAGATAGTCGAGGCGCTTGCCACGGACGAGCGAAAGGAGGTCTGGAGGAAACTCGACATATTCCCCGGCGGCGTTCATGGGGAGATGATGCGCGCCACCAGCTCCTGCCTCACCAACGTGGACGGCTACTACCAGAGCCTCGCGCTCAAGGCGATGCGCATGGGGATCGCGATGGCCTACCAGAGCCAGATCGTGAACGAGTACTGCCAGGACGTGCTCTTCGGGATCCCGAGGCCGCACACGATGAGGGTCGACCTGGGGGTGCTCGACCCGGATTACGTCAATGCGCTCCCCAACGGTCACGAACCGTTCCTCGGATTCGCCATGGTCCAGCTTGCGCGAAAGCCCGAGTGGCAGGAGAAGGCGAAGGCCGCAGGCGCGAAGGGCCTCCGCGTGATCGCCAATATCGAGGCCGGTCAGGAGATGATCCAGAGATGGACGATGGATGACGCGTTCTCGGGTTTCACCGGTAACTGGATAACGCAGGAAGCGGTGCTCGCATCCGGATGCGTCGACCTCTTCGCCTGCGACATGAACTGCTCGATGCCGATAGACCCGCTGTACGCGGAGCAGTACAGATTCAGGCTGATCCCTGTTAGCGACCTCGTCTCCTTTGAAGGCATAACCGAACGCGTCGACTACGAACCCGAGAAGGCGGAGGAGCAGGCGGCGACTCTCCTGGAGATGGCCATCGATAACTTCAGCGGGCGGAGGGCCTCGGCAAAGCCGGTCAGTGGACTGCCGACAGGTGAGGCGGTAGTGGGCTTCTCCACAGAGAGCATTCTGGAGGCGCTTGGCGGCACCCTGGACCCGCTCCTCGATGCGCTCAAGGAAGGCACAATCCGCGGCGTCGCCGGGCTCGTCTCGTGCACGACCCTTCGCAACAGCGGCCAGGACACGCACAGCATCGCCGTCGCGAAGGAGCTTATAAAGCAGGACATCCTGGTCCTTTCCTTGGGATGCGGTAACGGCGCGATGCAGGTCGCGGGGCTGTGCCTGCCTGACGCGGTGGAACTCGCGGGCCCCGGACTCAAAGGCCTCTGCGAAAAGCTGGGGGTGCCGCCGGTCCTGAGTTACGGCACCTGCACCGATACCGGCCGCCTCGCTGACCTCCTCGCCGCCGTCTCGAGCGCTCTCGGCGATGTCCCGATACCCGACCTTCCGGTCGTCGCGGCGGCACCGGAGTACATGGAGCAGAAGGCGACTATCGACGCGGTCTTCGCCGTCGCGCTCGGTCTATATACGTATGTCAATCCGGTGCCAACCATTACCGGAGGGCCGAACCTGGTGAAACTGCTTACGGAGGACTGCAGGGAAGTAACGGGGGGCATCATGAACGTGGAGACGGATGCCGTTAAAGCCGTCGACGGAATGCTCGCCCATATAGAATCGAAGCGGAAGAAGCTAGGTATCTAGGTCGATCCTCATTCCCACGACGCCGGGGGTGCCGAAGGATATGAGTTCGGCCACATCCGCGGCGTCTTCTCTCGTCGCTTCTCGAACCGTGATCATCTGCGGCCTCCTTCAGGGGATCGTGGCGTACCCGTTAGAGACGGTCATGGGCGTGCCAAGTGCATTGGTAAGCCCCGCCACCCGGCCAAGCATCGACTGTCCCTCGCTCCCGCCCATGAGCTGCGGCCTGCCGTTGCTTATGTAAACCGGGTAGACCGTTGCGGAGCGGAAGCCCTGCGAATCCAGCTCGAGCCTCGTAAGCATCGTGTAGTGGCCCTCGGCACTGCCGGGGTTGAAGACGAAGTTCCCCATCGAATACGCTATGAGCTTCCCCCTGTAGAACGCGAATCCCTGGGCCACGTGAGGGTGATGTCCGAGTATCAGGTCGGCCCCGCAGTCGATCGCGAAGCGCGCAAGGTCGACCTGCCTTGGGTCGGGCGTGTACTTCCCCTCGGTGCCCCAGTGGAAAGAGACGGCCACCAGGTCCGCGCTCGCCTTCGCCGAGGCGATGTCTGACGCCATCTGGCGGGTATTGCTCGCGTCGGCGACACCCGGGTAGCCCGGTCCCGCCCGCCATCCGGAAAAGCCGTCGTACCCGATGTCGTTGTAGGCAAGGAACGCAATCCTGAGTCCGTTAGCCGAGAGATACGCTGGCTCGTAGGCCGAGTTGCTGTCGGCGCCAGCGCCGCAGCGCGCGATCCCGCAGGTCTCAAGGTAGCCGACGCTGTCGACCAGTGCGGTGGGGCCGAAATCCCGGGCGTGGTTGTTGGCCTGCGACACGACATCGATCCCGGCGTCGCGCATGGGCGGGAGCACGTCCGGCGGGCCCCGGAACGTGAAGGCCTTCCCCGGCACCGGCTCACCGCGGTGGGAGATTGCACACTCGAGGTTGGCGAAGGTCAGGGTGGTCGACCTTAGGAGGTCCTTGACCAGCGACCACGGATATTCATACCCGTTCGACTGAAGTATGGAAAGCATGTCGCCGCCCAGGTTGATGTCCCCGACCGCGGCCAGGCTCCACTGGGCCGACGGAATGTATGAGAAGTACACCGGGCGCTCGACAACGATCGTGGCCCCATCAGTAGCCTCCACCCTGCATGAGAAATCGTGTGAGGGGTCGTTTGCCTCTCCAAGGGCGTTCTTCACCGAAACGGTGGCGCGCGAATTACCCTTTACGGTGAGATTGTCCTCCTTCGAGGTCCCGTCGCCGAGCATGTAGGTTACCCTGACGCCTGCGTCAAGGGCCTCCGGGTTTTGTATTGTGATATATGGATCGAAGCCCGGGCGGCACGTCCCTTCCGCGAAGTACCATTCCTTCGCCGGTGCGTTAGCGCCCAGCACGTCGTGGCCGCCGGTCCAGGCGCCCCTGTAGCTGAAGTACATCGGGCGCTCGGCTATGATTCCGGCGCCGCCTGTCGTCTCGACCCTCGCTGAGAAATCGTGCGCCGGGTCGTCACCCTGCCCAAGCACATCATTCACTGCCACTGTGTAGCGGGAGTGCCCCGACACAGTGACCAACTGGTCCTTTGTGCCGCCGTCGCCCAGCATGTAGGTGACCTTCACACCGGCGCTCCCGGCCGAAGGGTTCTGTATGCAGAGGTAAGGTTCGAACCCCGGGCGGCACGTGCCTTCCGCGAAATAGAAACTGGTTGCGGGTGCAAGCGCGCCTACGACATCATGGCCACCGGT
>JAENXM010000258.1 GCA_016649525.1 Actinomycetota bacterium | reverse complement strand
GTCAAAGAGCGATTTGATAGTAAGTATTCAATTCACCGATCGTTAAATACTCTATTTAACTGACAATCCTGTGTCAATAGAGCCAACGTGTGAAAGGGTTTGGGGCAGGCCTCAGTCCGAATAACCTCCGATGGTGTCCGTCCCCGCACCCCTGTTGGACCAGTACATGGCGCGCTCGACCATTATCTTTTGACCCGGTGTGAGTGAACGCACCTTCACGGCCGCCCTGCCGCTCACCCCCTGGTCGGCCATGTTGTAGGTCTTGCGCGAGTTTGCTCCTATGTTGTCGTAGAAGATCACGTTTCCACTTCCAGAGGGGCTGAGATACGAGACCTCCACCGCCACAGAGGATGAGCCGGGGTTCTGTACGAGCGTCCAGGTCTCCCTGCCGTTCGATGTCTCCCCGTCGGGCAGGTAGAAGTCGCTGTGGGCTGATGCCATCCCTATGGAGTCGTGGCACGCCTCACCGGTACCGTTGTCCCAGTACATGGCACGCTCGGCTATGATGGGCTGCGAACCGTGCACCCGTGTGGACAGGTCCATGTTCGGAAGGATGTCGTTCACCCTGATCGTCTTGCGGCTGTTCGCCGGCATGGTGAACGGAGTCTGGTAGACGGGACCGGTGTTCGTCATGTAGGTGACCGTCACGTCTGTGGCGCTGTCCTGCGGGTTCTGTACGAGCACGTAGGTGGTGAAGCCCCAGGCCGTGGTCCCCTCCGCCAGGAAGTAGTCGGTAGCGGGAGAGGTCGTACCTATGGAGTCGTGCCCCTCGCGCCTGTTGTTCCTGTACATGGCCCTCTCGGGAATGACGGGCAAGTTAGAGGTCACCTTGATGGAGGCGTCGGCCTCACCTATGTCGTCTGACATGTTGAAGGTGGCGCGAGAGGAAGCGGGTACCTTCTTGATGAAGGTCTGCGGGCCTGCACCCTCTATCATGTAGGTCACCGTGCAGGTTGCCTCACTCGGGTTCGGGTTCTGTATGAGGAGCCAGCACTCGAATCCCCAGGCCGATGACCCTTCAGCCAGGTACCAGGTCTCAGAGGGCGATCTCACCCCCACGGAGTTGTGTGCCTCCTCTGATGCCGCCCCGGGACCCGTCCAGGTCATGGTGCGGTCGGCGGCGATGGTCTTCCCCTCTCTGCAGGTGACTTTGGTGGAGAAATCCTGGCTTCCCAGGGTGTCACTGGGTGATACGGTGGCCTGTGATAGAGGGGGCATGTAAACGGATGGTCCTGTTACCGCTCCCGAGCCTGTCATGTAGGTGATGTCTGCGTTGACCCCGTCTGTGTTCGGGTTCTCTATAGATATGTAGGTGGAGAAACCCCAGGCCGTCGTACCCTCTGCCAGGTACCAGCTAGGGGACGAGAGCCCCCCGAGGGCCTTGCAGGCATTTATCCGCCCGTAGCCGTACTCGTTGTCTCTTCCCGGGGCCCCCAGGTCATCAGCGTTACTCTCGATCACCTGCTCGACCTGAGCAGGAGTAAGTGCCGGGCTTCTGGAAAGGACCAGAGCGCCGAGCCCCGCGGCCATGGGGCAGGCCATGGACGTTCCCGACAGGTAAGAGTAGTTCTGGGTATAACCGAGGCTGTTCAAGGAGACGGAATAGGTGGGCGTTGTCGAGTAGATGTCTTTACCGGGGGCTGAAACATCGACACTGGTGTTGTAGTTGGAGAATGCGGCCCTTTGGTCTGAGTTGGTGGTGGCGCCCACGCCGACCACGTGGTCGTACCCGGCGGGATAGTTCATTGTCGTATCACCGTCATTACCCGCTGAAGCAAATATCGTGGCACCTTTCCCGTAGGCGTAATTGACGGCATCTTGGAACGCCGATGAATAAGTTGTGCTGCCCAGACTCATGCTGATGATCTTTGCCCCGGTGTCCGCCGCGTAATAAATCGCGGAAATGATGCCGTCGTTATAACCCGAACCGCTGGCGTCCAGGGCCTTCAGGGGAAGTATCTTTGCGCCGAACGAGGTGCCTGCCACACCCAGACTGTTGTTGCTCTCGGCGCCGACTATCCCGCTGCAGTGGGTGCCGTGCCCGTTGTCATCGCGCGGGTAGGCGTTCGGATTGGTCCTGAAGTAGACGTCATCGTCTGGGTAGACGTCCCAGTCGGACACACCATCCCACCAGTATTCCTCCCCGTCGGGGTAGGCGTTGAAACCGAAGTCAGAAGCTGCCTCATGGTCGAGCCAAAAATAAAAGTTTGAAGCGTTGACGCCGGAGGTGCTGAATACGAGGTAATAGGTTGTTCCCGAGGTCAGGGTTACCGGGCTTGACAACGGCTTGTATATCTCGCTGAAAATCGTACCGACTTCAGCGGGTGCTATGGAATAGGAAGAAAGATCTGCTCCTCCGAGGCTTGTACGGACAGCGACCGTGATGGTAGCAGAAGGGGCTCCGGCCTTTACCAGTGCAACGCCAACGTGTGTAAGGCTCTGGCCTGTACCCTTGATCGATTGAGCATACATCTGGCTTTTGGCTTCGGATCCGAAAGGCCAGTACGTTGTGAAGTTGATTTGTGATACGCCGGCCCAGTTGTATCCGTTGGAGAGTATCTTCGAGTCAAGGTCCGGGTGGGAAAAATCGGCCCCGGTATCGATCACCGCAACGTTGACGGGATTGGACTGCCCGTTCTCGATGTCCCAGGCCTCGGGCGCGTCGATGTCGGCGTCGGGAATTCCGGGGGTCCCCTGGATAGTCTGACCCGTGTTGTAATATCCCCACTGATTAGAGAAGTACGGGTCGTTGGGGATAACAGCAGCCCTCTCTACATAATCGGGTTCCGCGTACTCGACGTCCGGCCGCGCCCG
>JAENXM010000365.1 GCA_016649525.1 Actinomycetota bacterium | reverse complement strand
TTGGCGTCGGAGGGGCAACCGAAGCAGCACATGCCGTAGCCCTCGCAGTCCTTGGCGTTCCGCGCCAGGATTCCGCCCGACAGACCCAGATTCTGCGCACCCTCGAGGAAAAGGAGCGCGTTCCTTCCCATGACTTCCTTGTCGCCCTTCTGAACGAACAGGTATTCCTCGACGGCACGGTAGTAAAGGTCCATCTCTTCCTCGGTTATCTCCCACAGCCCGAAGTCGAGGTGCCACTTCTTGAGAACCCGGTGAGGCATCCTGAAGCAGGTTCCGGAGTTGATCGTGGTGGTGCCGCCGACGGTTTTTCCCTGAGGCAGCAGGAACATGGGCATTCCCATAGTCATTACCTGTCCGCCGTACCAGTACATGTTGACGAAAGCGAAGTCCATCCGGAGGTTGAAGTCCGCGCGTGTGAAGTTACGGCCCGCCTCGAGAACGACCACCTTGTGCCCCGCCCCGCTCAGCTCCTTGGCAATCGTAGCACCGCCCGCCCCTGAGCCGACTACGACAACATCGGCCGAAAGCCTGAGATCCCCGGTTATCTCCTCGCGCGCGTGGATCATCGTTCGCCCTCATCTGCAGGTGACTCGGCCGCGGTATCCCTCGGTGGTAATGGACCGCCTTCTCTGGTCACGAGGCGGCGCTCTGATTCCTCTTTGAGCGTGTCTATGTCAAACCCCAGCATTTTCTGGACATCAATTCTGGAGTAATAGGAACTCACCGCCGGGTTGGCGAGGAAGTAGAGGAACTGGTGGGCGAGCACGCCTTTCGCGTCATAAAGACGTTCAAGCAGTTCCGCCTGCTTGCTGTTGTCCAGCTGCGGGAAAAGGCGACCTTTTTTAATGAATGAATAAAGGTTGAGGGCAAGGAAGGCAGTATTAGTGACGATCTGGAACTCCGGGATCCCCTTCTCGAGCCATCCGCTCAGGAAATCGACGGAAGCCTGTGGGTCGGCCTCGGGTAACTCCTCGACTGCGTCGACACCGAGAACATGGGGAGTTATCGACCTGACGGTTTCCTCGACTATTCGCAGCACCGCGACCCTACTCCTTCTGTCTCGCATGACTAAGTGATGCTGTCAAGTGTCTCCTCGAGCCAGTCGAAGATCCTCTGTCCCGATAGAAGCTGAGCGCCTACCTGGCAGTGGTCGTCCGCGCCTTCCTCGGCGGTGAAAAGTAACCACGTTTTCGGGCACGTGAGAGCATCGTACAACTTCTTGGCCTCACCCGGGAAGCTGAAGTCGTTCTCGGAATCGATAACCAGAGTGGGACACTCTATCTTGTCGGCGACCCCCTCCATGATGTATTCCATGGCTTTGACCATGTAATCGGCGGGGGAGGAGGCCTTGAGGACGTACATGCCGTGCTGGATGCCCCATCGCATATCCGTGTTATCCTTCATCGCCTCTTCGACGTTCTTGTTGAACTCCTCCGGGTAGTCCCGTGCCATGGCTAAGAACTGTTCGCGGGTCATCCCGGCCGGTACCCTGCTCCCCATGAAGTCATAAACGCCGCCGTTCGCGATCAGGGCAGCG
>JAENXM010000354.1 GCA_016649525.1 Actinomycetota bacterium | reverse complement strand
TGAAACTTCCACGCGGCATGGCCTGGACCCCGGGAAGGGGGAGCACGATGAAAAAAGGCAGGATGATGAGTGAGAGGATTGAAAGAAGTAAAGGCCTGCGCCAGCGCGTAAGAAGACGGTTAATCCCTGACCCCCGCGTATCCCTGAAGCTTTCGGGAGAGGAACATGCAGCAATACAGGCAAATTATACGGCGGGGCGCCAAGCAAGTCAAGCAAAAAGGGTGTCAATTCGCAAAGGTGCCTGACCCCATTTTTGCATTTTGACTAGTGGGGCCGCTTTCTCCTATGATACGTCGCAAGTGAAAATGAAATCCGGCTCCATCATCCCAGAGAAGCACACGAGGGGGTTAAAAGAGAAAATGGGCGACGAGCATCTCGAGTACCTGGAAAGCGTGCTTGACGCCGAGCAGTACAAGAAACTGGCGGAGCTCGGCCAGGCCGATATCAACAGGTTCGTAGCCGAGACCATGAGGCTGTGCAAGCCTGCCACCGTTTTCATCGCCACGGACAGCGAGGAGGACCGGGAGTACGTGCGGACACAGGCGCTCGCACGGGGCGAGGAGTTCGAGCTCGCCGCCCCGGGACACACCTGCCATTTCGACGGGATACGCGACCAGGGCCGCGACAAGGAGAACACAAGGTACCTGCTGCCCCCCAATGTCCACCTGGGCGAGCACATAAACTTCAAGCTCAGGGACGATGGCCTTCCCGAGGTGCTGGAGATACTTGAAGGCACCATGGCGGGCAAAGAGATGATAGTCCGTTTCTACTGTCTCGGACCTGGGAGCTCGGTCTTCTCACAGCTCTGCTGCCAGATAACCGATTCCTTTTACGTGGCGCACAGCGAGGACCTCCTGTACCGGCCTGGATACGAGGAGTTCAAGAACTCGGGAGCCGGCGTGGAACACTTCCGTTTCCTGCACTCGGCAGGGAGGCTCGAGAACGGCGTGTGCGCCGACATCGACAAGCGGCGCGTCTATATCGACCTCAAGGAGAACACAGTCTACAGCACGAACACCCAGTACGGGGGCAACACCATGGGCCTCAAGAAGCTGGCGATGAGGCTCGGCATCCAGAAGGGCCTCAAGGAAGGCTGGCTGACGGAGCACATGTTCATCGTGGGAGTACAGAACAAGGGTGGGAGGAAGACCTACCTGACCGGCGCCTTCCCGAGCATGTGCGGGAAAACCTCTACCGCCATGATATCGGGGCAGACCATCATGGGAGACGACATCGCGTACATCAAGAAGATCAACGGCGAGGTCCGCGCGGTCAACGTGGAGTGCGGCATCTTCGGGATAATCCAGGACATAAACCCCGATGACGACCCGGCGATCTACGAGGCGCTCGAGACGTCCGGTGAGATCATATTCTCGAACATACTCGTAAAGGACGGCGTCCCGTACTGGCTCGGCATGGGGCAGGAACTGCCGGAAAGCGGTCTCAACTTCTCCGGTGAGTGGCACAGGGGAGACAAAGACGCGAAGGGCAATAAGATAGACCCCTCACACAAGAACGCGCGCTTCACCATAAAGATGGATGAGCTCGAGAACTGCGACCCCCGCCTGGACGACCCCGAGGGAGTCCCCGTCAAGGGAATGATCTTCGGCGGCAGGGACTCGGACACTTACGTCCCGGTGGAGCAATCCTTCAACTGGACGCACGGCATCATAAC
>JAENXM010000303.1 GCA_016649525.1 Actinomycetota bacterium | reverse complement strand
GGGGGAGCGAACATCGCGAACGCGGTGGTCAGGCTGCTTTCGGCGGTTGTCCTCGTATGGCTCGGGCTAGGTGTCTACGGGGCGCTCGGGGCCGGCATTGTTGGGGCGGTCGTCGTTTCATGCGTCGTTGTCTATCTGTTCAGGGATATCCTCAAAGGGGGCGCTCCCGAGGTCCAGGACTTTCGCCCCACCGAGACGCTCAGATACCTCGTCCCGGTGTTTACCGCCATGTTCTTCATCATACTCCTGACGCAGATAGACGTCGTGATTGTGAAGGCGCTTTTCTCGCGCGAGGCGGCCGGCCACTACTCTTATGCCGCTCTTGCAGGGAAGGCGGTGCTGTTCCTGCCCGAGGGGATATCACTTGTGATGTTCCCGCGGGTAAGTGAGCTCAGGGCGAAGGGTGAACCTACAAGGCGGGTGCTGGTCCTGAGCCTCCTCGCGGTCGCGGTCCTCGTCACCGCCATCGCCGGATTTTACGCGATATTCCCCGGCTTCACCGCGTACATATTCGCGGGCGGCAAAGGGAAGGAGGTTGTGAACCTCGTCGGGCTTTTCGGCTTCGCGATGGCGCTGTTCGCCGTGGTCAAGCTCCTCGCGTACTACCACCTGGCACTAGAGCGAAGGGGTTTCATCCTGTTTTTTGTGGCCGGCGGGATCGCCGAGGTTGTCGGAATTATGCTTTTCCACAACACCCTCAGGCAGGTGGTGCTGGTTCTGATATTCGTCGGGGCCGGGCTGCTCGTTTCGAACCTCCTGCTCGCTTTCAAGGAGAGGGAGTAGAGGGTTCCGGCTGTACGCTGTCTGGACATACGCCGGACTTCTCTTAGAATGGGAAATCAATGGTTAAAGACTTCATGGGAGGGAAATCGAGGTGCTCGGCGGTTGCGGCTCTTGCGGTCGCCCTGCTCGCCGCGGCCTGCGTGGCCCTGCCCGTGGGCTGTGGGAGCGGTGGTAACAGCTCGAAAAGCCCAACCGATAAGGTCAGCATTGACCTCCCGTTCGGAGAGCTTGCCGAGAGAGCCGAAAAGCTTGTCACTATCGCCGGCGCGGGCGACGTCAACTTCGGAGACGGGGTCACCCCGTACTTGAGCTCGGGAGGCGTCGACTACCCGTGGGAGAGCGCGAGCGCGGTCTTCACCAACGCGGACCTGGGGTTCGTCAACCTGGAGTGCTGCATATCCTCGGGCGGCACTCCCGCGCCGGGCAAGGCGTACACCTTCCGCGGCCCGGTGGACTCCGCCGCGGGGCTATCGCACGCCGGCGTGAAGGTGGTCTCTCTCGCGAACAACCACTCGAAGGACTTCGGGACAGGTGCGATGCTCGAGACGTTTGAGCACTTGAAGGAGAACAACGTCGCCTACTGCGGGGCGGGCAACAACGCGGCCGAGGCGTACTCCGCGGCGGTCCTGGACGCGCACGGGAGGAAGGTCGCCTTCCTCGCTTTCACGTGGGTCTTTCCAGAAGGGTGGCAGGCTACGGAGAGCAGCCCCGGATGCGCGGTCACGTTCGACCACGACAGGGTCGCCTCCGCCATAAAGGACGCGAAGTCGAAAAGCGACTTCGTCGTCGCTTCATTTCACTGGGGGATAGAGCTTGCCACCTCACCCGACGGCGACCAGCGCGAGCTCGCGCACCTGGCGGTAGACAGCGGAGCCGACCTCGTACTGGGACATCACCCTCATGTAGTGCAGGGGCTCGAGCTGTACCGCAACCGCCTCATCGCCTACAGCCTGGGCAACTTCATCTTCAGCCCGCCGCGGGAGATATCGTCGAAGACCTTCGCGGTGATGGCGGTCCTCGGCCCGGAGGGTCTCGTCCAGGCGAAGATCGTGCCTATGTACATAAGCGCGTGCCGGCCCGTCATCGTATCCGGCAGTGCCGCCGCCTCCTGGCTCGGCACCGTCGCGGGGTACTGCCGGGAGCTTGGGACCGGGATGACTGTCAGGAACGAGCGCGGCTTCATCGACGGCAGCCCGGCGCAGGGCAAGCCGGCGCCCTGAGCGGGGATACCGTTCGTTTGAAACAGGGCTTTCCCGGGTCTAAGATGGCAGTGGGCGATTTGATGTGGTTCTACCGCGAACGCGGTTTTCCCGGAGTGCGCTTATGAAAGCTGATCGCGGCCTTGTGGTAAAGGCGCTCGAGACCATGAAGCGTTACCGCATGCT
>JAENXM010000250.1 GCA_016649525.1 Actinomycetota bacterium | reverse complement strand
TGCCCTTGAAGACCACGAGTACCAGTACCAATACGATAGCTACAATTACGAGTAATCCCACTATACCCACTACCAGGGCCATAAGGGTCTTCTTGGACTTCTTTGCAGGCTCGGGTGGGGCAAAAGGGGCGGCTCCGGGTGCGGCCGGAGGGACGGCAGGGCCGGGCGGAGCTTCAGGACCCTTGGGGGCGGGAGGAATCGGAACGGCTCTGGCACCTTGTACCTCTTCAGCCGGCTTCACAGGCGCACCACAGTGAGAGCAAAACCCTTCTCCCGGGGTCAGTTCGTTGCCGCACTTGGAACAGTATGCCTTCTCCTCCCCGGGTGGCGCAGCTTTCTCAACTTTAATTCCACACTGAGTACAAAATTCGTCGTCCGGGGCCAGTTCCTTGCCGCACTTTTGACAGTTCATTACGTTCGCCTCCCCTGTCTTCCAAAGTTCCCCCCTGTTAACCGGCTGGATGGACTTCCAGAGATGCATTGAAGGCCGATCGATATCCAATCGCCATGCCGTCCATCGACGTACCATCAATTCGTCACATCGCCCGGCAAACACCGGGCCCAGTATAGCGCAGAAAGCGCAATTCTCCGAGTGTAGCGAGTCTGGGTAACCGTCGCGAAGGTCGAGGACGTCGAGCTCGATGCCTTCATTGAGCGGGGACTCTACCGCAGAACAGGGTCTCGGTAAAGAAGGCGTAATAACCAGGGACGTCCAGGATGAAGTCCGGTGAGTCCGTTCGGCAGAGCCTCTGGTACAGCTTCCAATCATCGGGTGCGATCTCGGACTTTACCCCGGGCCAACGCATCTCGATAAGGGATATCAGGGCGGTGCGGATGTCATTGGACAAGGGGGCCTGAAACTCACCCATGAAGGTCTTGGCCCGGGGGTCTTCCAAGCCCGCGGTCTCGAACCAGTTCAACAGGCGCATCCAATGTGTGCCAGGACCCATATCCCTGGTAAAAGGGGCTATACCAGGTGCGGTGGCGTTGAGCCCGGCCTCCAGAAGGGGATAGCCGGGCAGGAGCTGCTGGGAGGTCCAGACCAGGAGGGCCACCGTGCCCCCCGGCCTCACTACCCGGGCCATCTCCTCGACGAGTGCCAGGGGTTCCCTGGTTGGATATCCGGCCGCGTCCGCGCTCCATATCCAGTCGAAGGTCTCGTCTTCGAAGGGGAGGTCGTAGATGTCCCCTTCCACGAAGTCGACCCGCTCTGCGAAGCCGGCTTTGTCGGCGATAGTCCTGGCGTATTCGAGAAATCTGGGAGATATGTCGAGGCCTGTCACATGCCCATCCGGGCCCACCTCCTCCGCCATCATCAAGGCCTGCAGGCCCAGGCCGCATCCCGCATCCAGACCCCGGCCTCCCCGGGGGAGTTCAAGCTCCTGGATGGCCTCGTGGATATAGGGCATCCTCAAGGGATCGGACTCGTACGCCCTCCAGGCGTAGTCGTCCGACCTTGGTATCAATGGCGCTATGTCGGCCCTGTCGAGGTCGCCGTAATCGCCCATAGTCAATCCAATCTCTCTATCTTGAAGTACACGGGCCTGAACCAGTCCGAACAGGCGGAGATGGCCGTACCGGAGTGTTTCAGCCCTGGCATATCGGCACCGGTGGCTATTGCTATCAAGTCCTTGCGGATGTCAGCCCAGGCCCAGGTGCAGAACTCTTCGGGAACCTCCTCCATGAGGTCGAGGACGAACTCCTGGCCTTCCTCGAAGACCTCACAGGGCTTCGTGTCCCGGTGTTCCTCGGCCAGATATTCATCGACCAGGTCCTGGTTCACAGTGCGCTTGAGCACCGTTACCTTACATTTGGAGAACTCGGAAGACACGGTGATCCCTCCTTCACGGTTATATCGGAATACCCATAAGCGCTCAGGTCTTTTCAGGGTGAATTATGATCCGACTTGCCTTCGGGATGCTTGCCCCGCAGTATTTCCTTTCTGGAGGGGTTTGAGGGGTTCGGAAGGCGATCCTTGAAGGAGAGCTCAAGGGGAGCCTTCGAGGCTTAGACGAAAACCAGTGAGACCCAAGGGGCGAAGACATCTCTGCAAATGGAGGCCGTCGCAGTCACAACAATAGAGGTGAAAATGGGCCGAATCGTCGTATTATTACGACATAGAGAGGTAACAAGGAGGTTGATGAACATGCCGTATCTCTTTCCGAAAAAACGCCTAGTGGCTCTCATCGCCGCAGTGCTCGTGGCCCTTATGGCGGTAGTGCTGGCCGCGGGGTGCGGGGCCAAAAAGGAAGGGGAGACGGGCAAGACCGACAAAAACGGAGAGAGGGTCATGCTAACCTGGCCCACCTCCTACTTCGACAACCAGCGAGACGGCAGAAGCCCTTATACCGGCCCCAATGCCGTCGAGGTCAAGTGGACCTATGCTGCTGCTGCCCAGACCAGGTACTCCTGGGCGGTAATCGGAAAGGACGGGAGCATAATCTCGGGTTTCCTTGGCAAGATCGCGAGCATAAACCCGGATGACGGTTCGCTTGCGTGGGAGTTCCCTGTCGGCAACTTCGAGGCCACGACCTGTGCTGTAGCCGGAGGTGGGACCGTCTACGGGAGCGCGGGTAACACCGTTTATGCTCTTTCATCCAAGGGGAAGCAGAAATGGACCTACGACATGGGCAGCGAAGCGGACGAGCCCACCTGTGGAAGCGACGGCACGGTCTATGTGGGGAGCACCGGCGGGAGGCTTGTGGCCCTGTCGGATGACGGCCGGCTCATCTGGGAGTACAAGGCCCCCGGAAACATCCGCTCTCCCTCGATCGACGAGGACGGCAACCTCTACTGCGGTGGCTCCACCCTGGTGATGTACGCGCTGGACGAGGACGGAAAAGAGAAGTGGGTGTTCAAGCCCGAAGGCGATTTGCCGCTGTACGAAGGACTTACCGCCTGGCAGAACACTCTCGCGGTGCCCTCAATCGGAGACGACGGGACCATCTACG
>JAENXM010000114.1 GCA_016649525.1 Actinomycetota bacterium | reverse complement strand
GGTTACTGTGAGCGGCGCAGGCTTCCCATGGCGGTAGACGCCGACCACGAGGGAGTGAAGGCCGCCGTCGAGGTGTACGCGGTCGAGGGCCACGTGGTGCCCGAGGAGAGGAATGGTGAGAAGGGCTTCCGCGCGGAGGGAAACGGGCGGCGCTTCCTCGAGTACAACAAGAACATCCAGCTCGCGCACTTCCTCGAGCCCTCCCTGGCGGCGATCGTCGAGCGCTCCCGCATCGACGGCGAGGACGGCGACAACCTGCAGTCCGAGCAGTCGATCCGATTTCTTAAACACCTGTTCTACGAGGAGTTCGTGTTCAGCCCGAGCCGCGAGGACGAGTCCTGGAAGCTGGACCACCAGGCATACTCCTTCGTGCTCTGTTCGCTTCTGGAATCTTACCTTGAGGGATACATGGTCGCCTGCCGGGCGATTGGCTCGCTCACCGCCGGCGAGCCCGTTACCGTCGACGGAGCCGTCGAACTCTGTTTTACCGAGGGCGAGCGCATGTGGAAGGACGGCGCCATCCGTCGCGAGGAATCGCTTTCGCGCATCGCGTTCAAGAACGCCATCAAGTGCTACAGAAAGATGGGGCTCCTCGCGGAGCTGCAGCAGCGCGATGATGACGGGGAGGAGAAGCCGGTACTGGCGCCGGGGGAGCATTTCGAGGAGCGGCGGGCCATGGAAGAGCGCATCCTGAGTTTTCTCCCGCGCTGACCCGTCGGATCTCCCGTTTATTTGGTATTGCGGGGGCGGGTGTAGGCGGGAGCAAAGCCCACCACGTCTTCCAGACAGGAAGGTGCCTGACCGTGTTCGATGACGACATAACCACGGACGAGGAGCTCGTCGCCGCCCTCAAGACCGGCCGCTACCGTGGCGCCTACCCGTCAGATATATGAGGCGATGACCCCACGAGAACACCGGGCGACTAGTGCTTGAAATCAAGCTGGACGATCACGTTGTCCCAGGTTACGTCAAACTGCCTGCCGCAGTCGGGATTGGTACAGGTCACGGTCATCTTGCCGCCGGGGCCGTACCCACGGTCGCCTTCGACCTTTTTGATATGTAGAGGTACCGCGGCTTCCTGGGTCATGCCGCAGTGGTCGCAGCCGACCTGGACTTTCTTCTGAAAGTCCATCCCGATAACCAGCTGCTCCGGATGCGCTTCGATGCAGGAAGGGTCGATTTCATGAGGTTCGAGTATCTTGACGATCCGCTTCCCGATGCTGCCCGGAGCTTTGATGCCGAAACCGAGGCCGATGGGGATGCTGATCTTGTCCCTGTCGTCGATCTTCAGGTTCAACGGCACCTCTGTCACCTGGATGGAAACGACGGTCCGGCTTCCCCCGAGGAGGAGGTACACGATGCCGGGTATTATCAACAGGAGCAACAGAAGGATCGTGATCACGACGCTCGGCCTCTTTTTCTTCTCGTAGACGTACAGTCCGGGTACGTTTCCCTGCGGCATGAAGCCCTCGGCCACAAGCATAGAGCCGATGGATGACACCAGGCGCTCGAGTTCTTTTTCCTCAAGAATCCGCGTGATAACCATTCAGACCAACCCCGGGAGCTAATGTTTTATTGAGATTATATCGGGTAGCTGTGACATCGTACCGCCGCAAGCGCCGCAGGCGGCTCCATAAGAAGGCAAAGGGGCTGCGAGCCCGGTAATCGTCGACGGAATAGACCCCCCGGGACTCAACGCAGGAGATGATTCAAACCGAAGTACGATGCGCTGAGGAGCACGAGGTAAGCTCCGCACACGATGAGAAACGCCAAGAGGCCGCTTCCGCCCCTTGCAAGAACCCGTTGACCGCTTTTTATCGAGGGATTCGTGTTTCCATTGCTCTTCATCGTCAGCTCTGTGCCGCTCTGTGTACCTGTCGTGTTCCCTTCTTCTGAACTCGTCGTTTCCCCCCGGGGTGCCTCCTGGGGTTCCCCGCTTGTCGTTGTCTCGGGCCGGTCGTCGGTTACCGTGCTTTCAGGCTGTGGCGGTTGATCCCTCGTTGCAGCCGGATCCCCGTCGGTGTCCTGGGCCGGAGTTTCAATCTTGCTCGGCGGGGCTGGATTGAAGTTGAGGGGGTACGGGCGTTTTAGAAGTGCGGGTATCGCCTCCGCGGTCATCCATGTCGGCTGGGAATCGCTGTCCTCCATGTACCTGATGTGGCCATCTGCCTGCTGCATCGAAGCAAGGTAGTCCAGGGGGGTCTTGCCCCCTTTTTTCCAGGAGTCTGAACCAGGGTCCTGGCCGGTTGCGGCAATACCCTGCACGGCCCAGGCGGTGGACGCAACGTTTGAGACGGCCGAGTGCCAGCAGAAGCCGCCATCAGAGGCCTGGCAGAACTTGAGGTACTTGAGAGCGCGGTCCACGGTGCTGCTTTCCCGACTCTCTCCGGCGGCCATCAGTGCCTGGAGGGCAGCCCCGGTATCATCCGGGTCGCTCGCGGTGTCATCCGAGAACCCGAACCCACCGTCCACATTCTGCCTTGCACACAGCCAGGTTCTCGACGATTCCGGTACCGCCTCCCCGGCCGCCTTCAGGGCAATCAGTCCCCAGCAGTGCTCGTTTATCATATCGCCAATGTGGCCGTCTGGAGCCATTCGCGTTTTTATCTCTCCAACCAGGTCACGGCCGCCGAAGGAGCGGGGGTCGGCCCCCACCGAGGCGACCGCGAGGCAACCCCTCTCGACATCTGTCAGCTTGCTCCAGCCACCTGCCTTAGCAGACAGGTAGTCGAGGGGCGATTTGCCGGATTTCCTCCACGACGCAGGCTCCTCCCCGGCACTCTTGATCGCGACGATCGCCCACGCAGTGAGCTGCTCTGAGGAGGATCGGTCGGGCTCGGCGAACCCCCCGTCCGAATTCTGCCTTCCGCGAAGATAATCGAGGGCTTTCCTCACCTCGGCGCCCGACGCGCTTACTCCGATCCCGCTCAGGGCAGGCAGCGTTGTCAGGGTCAGTGCCACCACGGCCATTAGGAGTATCAGTATGACGGGCGCTTTCTGCTTCTTTTTCATGGTCATCCTTCGCTATATTCTACCAACCTCGGCGCCCCTTTCGGGCAAACCATCCGCGTGCTCGAACTGGAAGCGCGAGCGGTACCGCCGGAGCATCACCACCAGCGCGGGGCCGAGCAAGAAGGCGAAGACGAAGTTCCCCGCGGCGTGGAAGGTGTCAAACCACAGGCCGGTCGCAAACGCGGTCAGAAATGCTCGGAATGTAAGTGGTCTTACGAAGCCGAAAACGAAGTAGATGGTGAGCATCCAACCGTATAGGAAACCCCAGGCGGCACAGAAGATCGACAGCCTGAGTCGACCTTCCAGGTGTTTCCCCTTTCCGAGGAGGCCTGCGGTCAGCCCCGCGAGACCCCATGCCAGCATCTGCCAGATCGTCCACGGGCCGTGGCCGAGCAGGAAGTTCGAGACGAGCGCCGTGGTTGATCCCACCATGAAGCCGGAAAGGGGCCCGAAGACGTAACCGGCCACTATGATGATGAATGTCGCGGGCTGTACGTTCGGGATAGGCGCCATCAGCACCCTGCCGGCCACCGCGAGGGCCGATAACATCCCGAGCACGGCTATCGTCTTGGTGTCGGTGTCCCTCTCCTCGAAGCGCAGGTAGTAGTACGCGAGCACGAGCGCTACCGCCACCAGGGTCATCAGGCCCAGGTTATCCAGTCCCGGTATAGAAAAGGTCTCGCCCGCTATCCAGAGGGCGGTGAAGAGGGCGAAAGCGGCCAGCGCGATGTTCGAGGGCTTAATGGACTTCATGACAACGCCTCCAGGGCCCGGGAAGCCTCGGCCGACGTGATAACCCCTGACAATACTCCCCTGAAGGACTTGTTGAACTGCGTGGTGTAGAAGAGCGAATCTGAAAGCACGCGGTGCTTGTCGCCGTCCGCCAGTACTCGCCCGCCTCCCATGAGTATGACCCGATCGCAGCCGTCCGCCGCGAACTCGAGGTCGTGGGTCACCAGAACCACGGTGTTGCCCTCCGTGTGATAATCGCGCAGGTACGCGGCGAGTCTGTTCTTGGTCAGCTGATCCACTCCCCGTGTTGGTTCATCGAGTACAAGGAGCCTCGGCTTGGTGACCAGCACAGAAGCAAGGGCCACCCTCTCCCTCTCCCCGCAGGAGAGGTCTGCCGGGTTTTCCTTTCTGAATGGCACCAACTCGAACGTCTCGAGTGCCTCGTTGATCAAACCGGTCCACCGCGCGGATTCCACCCCGAGTGCCTTGAGGCTCGCCTCGAGCTCTCCCTCGACGGTGTCCGATACGAGCTGGAGGTTCGGGTTCTGGACCAGCATCCCACATGTCCGGGCGAGCCGCGATACCTCTTCATCTTTGATGTCCCGGCCCTCGAGGAAGACGCGGCCTTTACCGGGACGGAGGAGCCCGTTGAAATGCTTGACCAGCGTCGTCTTCCCGGATCCGTTCTCACCGATGACTGCGACGAATTCGCCGCTGGATATGCTGGTGTCGATCCCGCGCAGGGCCTCGGTTCCATCGGGGTAGACGTGCCAGAGGTTATCGACCTCTAGCAGGGGGGCTTCCTCTTGCCCCCCCTTCCTTCGCCGCGGTCGGCTTTCAAGGACCGGCTCTTCACACTCCATTTCCGCCGGGTTTGGATCGGAAACGGCCGCACCGGCCCCGCGCGCCAGGACCCACAGCCTCTCCCTTCCATCCTTGACCGTGAGAGGTGGACTCGCCCCGTCCCGCTCGAGGAAAAGCCGGGTGATGGGTGGGAGCGGAACCCACGGTTTTCCTCGGGACCAGGACGCCATCTCTTCAGGGATACCGGAGAATAATACCTGCCCCTTATCCAGAACGACGACGCGGTCCGCGAAGTGGAAGCACCGCTCGATCCTGTGCTCCGCGAGCAGCACGGCAAGCCCGAGTTCGTCGTTGAGGGCCTTTATCGTAGCCAGAAAGTCCTCGGCGCTCACCGGGTCCAGCTGGCTGGTGGGCTCGTCCAGAACGAGCACATCGGGATGCATCACCAGAACCGAGGCAAGTGCGACCTTCTGCTTTTCTCCCCCGGAGAGCTCGCTTACCCTCTTGTCCCTGAGGCCGCTGAGCCTGAGGGTCACCAGCACCTCCTCGACCCTCTTGTGCATGTGGAGGGTATCGACGCCCAGGTTCTCGAGCCCGAAGGCGACCTCGGAGACCGGGTTCTCGGTGACGAGCTGGTTCTCCGGATCCTGGAAGACCATCCCGACGCGGGTTGAGAGCTCCTTGACCTGTGAAACCGTCGTGTCCTTCCCCGCGACAGAAACCCTGCCTTCCATCCTGCCTCCATAGAAATGGGGGACGAGGCCGTTCAAAGCGCGACAAAGCGTTGACTTGCCGGAGCCGGAAAGCCCCACCATCAGCACGAACTCACCCGGGGTGAGGGTGAGGTTCACCCCCGCCAGGGAGGGGTTCTCCCGCGCCGGGTACCAGTAGCTCAGATTCTCAACTTCAACCAGTTCCATCTTGCGCTCAACTCCGACAGGAGCAGTACGAACAGTGCGTAGAAGACCGGGAGACATATCAGGACGAATCCACCGGGCGAAGCTGCCCATGAAAGCGTGGGGTAGTAAGAAAAAGACGAAAGCCCCACGGCGAGGCCCGAGATAGACAAGCCCAGTATCACAATGATGAGGGAGTCAAGGGTCAGGTCACCCAATGAGAAACGGTAGGTGTGAAAGCGGGAGCGCCTCCCGGTCCCGTAAGCTCTGGCCTCCATGGCCTCGGCGAGACCGATCGCCCTGTCGAGGGAAGCTGTTACGAGCCGTTTGAGAAGTGGAATGCGGCTCTTAAGCATCGCCCACCGCCCACCGCCGTCCCTCGCGATTCCCCTCGCCCGATGCGCGTCCAGGATATCCGATGCATCCCTTATTGCCGTCGGCACCATCCGCAGGGATAGCG
>JAENXM010000154.1 GCA_016649525.1 Actinomycetota bacterium | reverse complement strand
TCGGGAACAGAGCCGGCTATCATCCCGTCTTCGACCGGCGTCATTATCCTCTGTCCCAGCCGGTCATCCTCGCCCGTGGCGCCCCAGATATGGCCGAGGCAGCGCTGCAGGAACCAGATGCGTGTCCCCGCCTCCATCATCGAGTCGATGTCGTAACCGTAACCTGCGACCTTATTGAACGCTTCGACCCACTGTGGGAGGGTCAACGCGGCCCCCGGGAATTCGCACCAGCAGGCCGAGTTGCTGATACAGCCCATGTCCGTCGTTACGGCTGTGCCGAACGCTTTGTGTTCGGCGGACTGGGGCTGGAACAGCATATCGAGCCCCACCTCGGGGTACTCGATGGCGCCCCACTCCCACAGGAACGTCATATTCGAGACGTGGCAGGCGCCGCGCACCGAGACGGCGTACGCGAGCCCGTCACCCCAGTTGCACCGGGGGTCGTGCATGGCCGCCTCGAGGCCTTTGCTGTCGGTGAGGAATCTTTCGCTGCCGCCGCCTATCTCCTCGGAGGCCTTGCGGGAGCCCCTGGCTATCAATTGAGCGAGTTTACCCTCCCTGGCGGCGACCTTCGGGAGCAGTTCGAGAACTGTGTCGATGTCCCCCCACTCGAGCTTGACCCCGCCGTAGTCCTCCGGCTTGAGGATCCCTGCCTCGAAGCAGTCCATGGCCCAGGCGAACGTCGCCCCGCACGTAATGGTATCCATGCCCAGCCGGTTGCAAATCTCGTTCGCCTTGGCCACAGCCTCCAGGCTCGGGTTCATGAGCATGGTCCCGAAGCAGCCGATGGTCTCGTACTCCGGGCCTGGCCCCTCGGGAACCTGGTATGGGCCTTCTTCGATCTTGATGATTCGCTTGCACCTCACCCCGCAGCCCCGGCACGTGTCGTTTTTAACGAGGATGGTATCTGCCATGGCGATGCCGCTCAGGGTCTCCGGGCCCTCCATCCACGAGCCCACCGACCAGTTCTTGGTGGGCACGTCGCCCTCGATCATCTTCAGCTCCATGTTGGCGGCTGTACCGAAGGCCTTGATCGCGTTGCAGAATATGTTCTCGTCCAGCTGGGGGCGGAGGGTATTCTGCCAGAAGTCCTTGAATCCCTCCGGGTCCGCGTACCCGGCTTTCCTTTCGCCCCTGGCGGCGATGGCCTTCAGGTTCTTCGAAGCCATGACGGTGCCCATACCGGCGCGCCCGAAGTGATGTCCGTAGTCGTTTGCTATGCTGCCGAACGGGACCCCGTTCTCGGAGGCCGGCCCGACGGCGAGCGCCTTGTGCTGCTTGCTGTACTTTTCTTTGAGTATGTCCGTGACCTCGTAGGTGTCCTTCCCCCACAGGTCCGAGGCGGGGACGAGCTCGGCGCTGTCGTTGCCGAGAAGCAGGTTGACGGGCTCGGCAGCTTTGCCCTTGAAGATGACCGCGTCGTAGCCGCACCGCTTGAGCTCGGGTCCGAAGTTGCCTCCACAGCTCGCCTGGCCCCAGATACCGGTCAGCGGCGAGCGCGCGCCTACAGAAAGGCGGCTTGTCCCGTACATCCCCGTCGCGGCCATCGGTCCGGTGGCGAAGATGAGCAGTGCGTCGGGGTCGAGGGGACCGGCATCGAGGTTGCCGCGGTCGAACAGCAGTTTCGCGGCGAGGCCCGCGCCGCCTATGTACTGCTTGTAGATATCCTCGTCCAGCTCAAGCTCTTCCACCTGCCCTGAGGCGAGGTCGACTTCGAGTACCTTTCCGGTGTTACCGTACATAGCTATCCTCCCGTGGATCACAGAATGACTATTTTGGTGCCTGGCACCATTATTGTCATTTTACGGTTAGTTGACCGACATGATCTTGGTCATGTAGGTCAGCGCCATGATGTGGGTGAACATGCCCTTGATCTTAAGCTCCTTCTTCATGAGCTTCTTCACGACCATGCGGCCGGTCTCGTCGAAGTAGTTGGGCATCCCGAACTTGATGTTGATGTTGGCGAGGCTCATCAGAGTGGTAGAGTCGGTGGATATCTGCAGCATCGGTCTTCCTACCTTGCCGGAGCTAACCTTAAGGCTACCCCTGTCGAAGTCCATGGTCATGTCGACATCCGCGTCCCCGGCCGTGATCCAGATGGTCCCCTTGAGCTTGTTGAAGTCCTTGAGGCGCTCAGGCTTGTTCTTCAGGTTGGTCTTGATCATCTCGGCCAGCATCACGGCCATCCCGGCCTCCTCGGCGCCCGGCGCCATCTTGATGTCCGGTTCACCCGCGCTCGAGGGATTCTTCTGCTCCACGACGCACCTCCTGTCAAGTTCTTTTCCTTGTATATGAAGCGGTCAATAAGCCTTCTTCAGGATATCCAGGATATCCGCGGAGTCCATGACGATCTTGGGGTTATATACGATTGCACCGTCGGACATACTCATATCTGCGACCGCTTCGAGCCCGTCTTCGGGAACACCGGCCTCGCTCAACTTCTGAGGAATGCCCAGTTTCTTGGTAAGGTCCCACAGCGCGTTGCCGGCGGCCTCGCCGGCTTCCATGTCGCTCAGCCCTTTGGTGTCTGTGCCCATGGCCCGTGCAATCATCGCGTAGATGTCGGCGCACTCATCCAGGTTGAACATAATGACGTGAGGGAGGATGATGCTGTTGGCGAGCCCGTGCGGCACCTCGAACAGGCCGCCGAGCGAATGCGCAATCGCATGGGCCAGACCCACTTTAGAGCCGCCAAAAGCCATGCCGGCTATTGTCGACGCTATAAGTTGCTGGCCCCGGGCAACGAGGTCGCTGCCGTCCTCGACGCACTTCGGTAGGTTCTCCATGATCAGCCCGACGGCGTGGAGCCCCAAGGCGTCCATGATAGGCTCGTGATTCATAGTATGAATCGCCTCCACCGCATGGGACATGGCGTCCATTCCCGTGGTGGCTGTGAGCATAGGGGGCAAACCGGTGGTCAGGGTAGGGTCGAGGATCGCGGTGTTCGGAATGATGTAGTCGCTGCCGAGGAGCTGCTTCTGGTTCCTGTCCCAGTCCTTGATTACTGCGCAGTTGGTGACCTCGGACCCCGTACCGGATGTCGTGGGGATAGCGACGTGGGGAGCCTGCGGCTTACTGAGCATCTGGAATCCGGTATAGTCTCCGATCTGCCCTCCCGACTTCAGAAGGATAGACACCGCCTTGGCGGTGTCTATGACGCTGCCGCCGCCGATGCTTACAAGGCAGTCTGCGCCGCTCTTCCTGACGGCTTCGGCGGCCTGGTTGATGATATGATGGCCGGAGTCCTGCACGACTTCGTCGTAGGTTCCCGCGTGTTTCCCGCCGAGAGCCTTCACCACCCGCTCGGTGAGTCCGGCCTCGACCACACCGGGGTCTGTGATGACGAACGCTTTGCTGCAGCCGAGCTCGCCGACTTCTATCCCCACGTCGTTGACGGTGTTCTCGCCGTAGATGATCTTGGCGGGGTTCAGGTAGATGAATGCAAGTTCTCGATCATAGGCCATGTTAAACCTCCCTTTGAACCACGTTCTCCTATCGAAACCGGCAAGAATGCGCCGGCTCAGCAGTCGCCAACCACGCCGCTTACTGGGCGCGGTATTCTCTTTCTCTGTACAGGCCCGCGGGTGGTGAACCGCAGCTCGGTTCAGCCGATGAGCTTATCCGTCATGTCCTTCACGGACGCCTTCAGTACCTCCTTGTCCTCATCGGAGAGCTCGGTGGGGAACAGCCCCCCGACCTCTGCGCTAAGGTCTGTGAGGCGCTGCGCGGCCTTGACCGAGCGCACGATAGCCGGAAGGTCGCCTTTCAGCTTGAGCTTGCCCTGCATCATGCCCTTGGTGGCGTCGAGCTCCTTTTTGCCCACCTGGGTCCAGCGCTCCAGCGAGCCGGTGATGACGAAGTCTCCGGCCTCACCGGCATCGGGCGGGACGATCCTTACAGAGCGGCAGTCCCCGTGCCACAGGTCCATGAAGATGTAGAGGTCCACGTCAAGGCCGTAATCGGGCGCCGCCTCCACGTGCAGGACGGTAGAGCCTTCCCAGTCCTTGGCGGCCTCCTTGTACTCCGCGTCCTCCTGGATCATTTTCTCGAACAGGGACACCCACTCCGGGGTGAAGTAGATATAGGGCGGCGGTTTCTCAGTTCTCTTGGCCAGCACTGCCTGGTACTCGCTCTCCCACTCGTCGGTGCCGTACTTCAGCGCCATAGCATTCCCTCCTTCTCTGGACTACAATCCGGTTCTGTGAGGTGCAAGAAAAACCTCAGGTATGATTATATACCGTAGTCGAAGAATCAAATCCATAATTAGAAATCAGAATCAGCTCAATGATGTCGTCAGGGCCCGGTCTGACCTCTCCCGGGCCGTCTGGAAGCAGGTCGTGATGAACCTGAACGAGACCCTTCGGATGTCAACGGCGTTAATCCGCGTTCTTGCATCATACGAGATGTGGAAACTGCGCACGCGACCGAGAAATACTGCAGGGCGGGTCGATGTCGGCGACATCAGCGTATTTTTCCGCCGCTACGGCTCGGGTTACCCGGTAGTCATGTTGCACGGCGGCTTCATGTTCGCGGAGACATGGGCGGGACAGTTCCCGGCGCTGTCTCGACATCACCAGGTATTTGCGATTGACGCCAG
>JAENXM010000349.1 GCA_016649525.1 Actinomycetota bacterium | reverse complement strand
ATTCTCCCAGTTCTTGAAGTACCTGCGGAACATGTTGACCCAGCTTCTGATCACAGTGGGGTTTTGCCTGATCATGTCACGAGCAGCTTTCATGCATGGTCCGCCCATGTTGCCGTACCTGAACGCTCCGATGCCCCAATGGTCCCTCACCTTCCTCTTGAACTCGGCTTCGTCCCTTGTCAAAAGGAGCCGGCGCATGTCCCAGCGGCGGAAGTCGGTTATGGTGTGGATAATGAAAGGATGAGCCTTTATCCTCTCTTCGTAAGCCGCAAGTACCGAACTCGAGTTGTCACCTCTACGCACGGCCTCTATTGCGACGTCGGCCGCGATCTCCGCTGAGAACCAGGCGTTTGGAACACCGTCTCCGAAAGCGGATGCCTCGAATCCCGCTGCGTCTCCGATTATCAAAAGACCGTCGCCGTATATCGGCATCTCCCTCGTTTCCTCCAGAAGCCCGGCATAGATGGGGCACACGTCCCACAGTATGGACCTCAGCTTCACCCTGGGAGCTATTTCTCGCTTCCAGCGCTCCACTTTATCTGTGAAGTTATCGAAATACTCCCTCAGCAACCGGGCCACATCCGGGATCTCGCCCCGCGTCACGAGGAACTGCCCGAGGCCTGGATGGATGCTGTTGCGGTAAGTGAAGAAGTAAAGCGTGGACCCGTAGCCGAGCGGCGCACCTATGTTCTCCTCGGGCATTGCGTGGAAGAACTCCATGCTGTTGCCGAAGACACTGTCGACGTCCTCCTTGGCCATCTCGAAGTCCCAGAGCATGTAGAGCTCGATCGCCTCGGGAATGAACTTCTTCCTCAAACCGGCCTTTATCGAGAGCTGGTTCTGGGTTCCCCCGGAGTCGATGACGATAGTGGACCGTATCCGTTCGCCTGAGTCTGTGACGATTCCACTCACCCGCCCGTCCTCTGTAATTACGTCCACCGCTGTCGTCGCGGTTCGGAGCTCCGCACCGGAATCGACGGCCCTGTCAGCGAGCCAGGTGCAGAAAGGCTTGCAGTAAGTGGCGTAGCCGAGGGTCACAGGCTTTGGAACTTTCAGCGAGCGGTCCGTATCGAATATCTGGCCGCCTTTTACCATGCGGTTGACCACCGAACATATCGGTCGCTCTATCGGGGGGTTGCCGTCCCTTATGAAATCGGGCCCGAACAGAAATCCGTAGATGGGGATCACGAGCCCCGAAACGACCTTCTCACCCGGGACGCCTGCCCTTTCGACCATCAGGGTCTTCAGGCCTGCATCCGCGCACCTCCTGGCTGCCACCGGCCCGCCGAAACCGGCTCCGACCACTAATACGTCATAGTCATCAGCCACGGGTATCAGCCCCAATCGCTCCTGTACCCCGTACCACCGGGGGGCCAGGAGAAGTCTATCGCGCCCTCGGTGCACACGAACCAGCAGGCGGCGCACTCCATGCACTTCTCGAGACTCTTGATGCGCGCCTTCTTCTTTGATATCCCGTAGCATCCCGCGAGACAGACCTTCACGCAGCTGGCACAGCCGTTGCATTTATCCTCGTCGATCTTTATGAACTCACCGGCGCCCTCGACCCATTCCACCCCGGGAAACTCTTCAAAAGTCTTTGGCATCTCGAACTCCCTTCTTTCGCGGCGAATCGAACATCGAGGGGTCGGCCCGTCTCACGAAGTCGATAAGCTTTTTACTCAGGGGGTCGGTCACCGGCTCGAGGATTCTCACGAGGACCAGGTACAT
>JAENXM010000262.1 GCA_016649525.1 Actinomycetota bacterium | reverse complement strand
TCGGTGAACCGGGCTAAGAGCCCGGTCTAAAAATAAGATCGGTGAACCGGGCTAAGAGCCCGGTCTAAATTGCTTCATCCGCTCTATCCAGTCACCGGGATGCGTGACCTCGTCCATGGACGGCATCCTGTCAGGCCCCTGCCAGACCTGGTTCAGGAAAGCGATACCCTCCTGCTCCGCGACGGCCTCGGCGAACGCCTGGCCGAGGCGATACTGCTGGAGCTTGAGGTCGATACCTATCAGCCGCTGGAAGAGCCTCTCGGCCGCGCTCTTGGTCTCCCTGCGGCGCTCGAAGCGCTCCTTCATGGTTGTGTAGGTGCGGAGCAGCTCCTTCCCGACGTGGTCCATCACGTGGTTCGAGTAGCCCTCGAGCACGCACATGATCGCCTGAAGTCGGCTAAGGACCTCCCTCTGCTCCGGCGTCGATATGATTGAGATGAGACCGCCGACCCTCATCGCATCCCCTCTGTCGACCTTGCCCTGTCTCAGGTTGCGGAGGATGTCCGGCCTGGGTATCCCGCGCAGGTTGATGCTCCTGAGATACTCCTGCATCGAAGATGAGAGGTACTCCTTGAGCCAGGTGTTGCAGTGGAACTCGAACGAGTGAGTCACCTCGTGCAGGGTTATCCACTGACGGAACTCGCGCGGGTCGAAGACCATCTGGAGCTGGACCCTGTTCATGTTCGGCTCGACCACGTAGAGCTTGCCGCCCTTGTCCGGCTCGGGGAGTGAAAGGTCGAACTGCCCCAGCACGTTGCGGGAGAGGTAACCCATTATCACACCGACCTGTATCGTCAAGAGCGTGTGCGCGAATCGCTGGGCGCTTGCCGCCTGGTCGGAGCCGAGCTCGCCAAGTGCCCCGACGTACTTCTCGCTGATCGGCTCGAAGAGGAACCGGAAAGAAGGGATGTTCGCGTCGATCCAGTCCGGCTGGTCGAATACCTCGACTGTCGTGGGGAGACCCTCGGCGTGGAGCCCGGTGTAGTCCGCCACCTGGCGCTGGGCGGCCTGGAGCATGTTCTGGTATTGTTCGGTCATGTAGTGAGAGACGGTTTCCGGTCTCTCCCTCTGAAGCTCGAGCGTGGCGAGCGCGATCTCGCGTACGTACTCCCAGCCGATGAGGCCCTCCGGCTTCGACCTGACCACGTTCCTTATGCCTCGGCCCAGGGGCATGAAGTCGACTATCCTGCGCGCGATCGCGTCAAGGACGCGGAAGGCTGCTTCGAGGATGGTAGAAGGTTCTTCTCTGGAGTGGGCTTCCGGCACTGTTTCTAACTGCACCTCACTTCTTCTTCTCCCATTTCTCGAGGTAGGCGACCTGACTCAGGGTTCTGCCCCTTTGGATCTCGCCGCGCAGGCGGTTCTCTTTCTCGAGGACGTCCATCGCCCGGTTCGCGAACTCCGGGGCCCGAGCCTTCGGTATTATGACAACGCCGTCGTCGTCACCGACTGCCCAGTCGCCGGGATGAATGCTCACGCCCCTTATCTTTATCGGGACGTTTATCTCGCCGAAGCCCTTCGGTTCACCTGCCGTGGGCATCACGATGCTCGCCCATACGGGGAAACGAAGCTCGATTATCTCGGGGGTGTCCCTCACCGCGCCGTCCGCCGCGACGCCCGCGATCTTTTTCTGGAGCGCCGAGTGTGTCGCGAGCTCGCCCCACATCGCCGGGCCGCTCCCCCCCGCGTCTATGACTATGACCTCGCCCTCGCCGGCGACGTCAACGGCCTCCACCGGCTTCGCCCAGTCACCCGGGTAGGTGCGTACCGTAACGACGGGGCCGGCCATCTTAGCGCCGGGGACGACGGGACGGAGGCCGGGAAGGTCTCCGCTTCTGTGCATGGCGTCCGAGATGTTGGCCGTGGAGACCATCTGGAGGGCCTCGCGGATGTTCTCCTCATCGACGCGCTTGTAGAGGGTGGTGGCCTTGGGGACTCCCGACAACATCGCCTCTTTGATCTCCGCAGCGGCGGCGCGCGCGTCCTTCGATTTGATAACGGCGCCCCCCACGATGACGATGGCCGCCCCGTGCGCGGCGGCCTGCGGGGCGGTCTCGGAGTTGATGCCTCCCGCGCAGGCGACCGGTATGTTCACAGACTTGCAGACCTGCTCGAGGACGGAGAACGGGTCGCCGCCCGTCATCTGAACGTCGATGGCGGTGTGGACCGCGATGTAGTTCGCGCCGGCCGCCTCGGCCGCCCGCGCGCGGGCAACGGGATCCTTCACCTCTATCATGTCCACCACTATCTCGGCCCCGTAGTTCTTAGCAGCGTCGACACATTCCGAGATGGTGGCGTCGGACGCCGTGCCGAGGACATCGATGATGTTGGCGCCGGCCTTGGCGGCGCACTCCACCTCGACCCGGCCAGCGTCGATGGTCTTCATGTCGGCGATGATCTTGTGGTTGGGGAAGTTCTCGCGCAGGACTCGCACGGCGTTGAGGCCCTCGCTCTTGATGAGCGGGGTCCCCACCTCTATCCAGTCAACGCCGCCCTCGACCGCTTCACAGCACACTTCCACGGCCCTCTCGAGGTCGACGAAGTCCAGCGCAAGCTGCAGAATCGGCTTCAATCCCACTCTCCTGTGTTTCCTTTCAGAAGCGCAGAATAGTATAGCATAGCACGCTGAAACTTCATTTCGTTACCCGCGAAGCTAATCAGGCGGAATCGACGGAGTGAGAAAGGTATGATAATCTCATTCGAAAACCACCTTGTTTGAGGAGAAGCGGATGGCTGAAGCCCCGAAAGAAGTAAACATAGGA
>JAENXM010000384.1 GCA_016649525.1 Actinomycetota bacterium | reverse complement strand
TCGATCGGCCCGAGCTTTTTCACAGCTTCCACAATTTCCTTGATGACGGAAGCGAACTTCTCTCCCTCGGCGGCGGAGATCCACGCGAGCTGTAGCCGCTCGGGCTCGACCCCGAGCGAGGCCAGGTACGGACGGAGCGCGTTGAACCTCGCCTCTGTCATCAGGTTGGCGCTTATGTAGTGGCAGTCGCCTATGTGGCAGCCGGACATCAGCACGCCGTCGACGTTGTGGCGGAAGGCCTCGAGCACGTAGAGCGGGTCGATGCGTGCCGAACACATCAGGCGGATGATTCTCACGTTCGTCGGGTACTGGAAGCGGCTGACCCCCGCGAGGTCGGCGCCCGCGTACGAGCACCAGTTGCAGGTGAAAGCGAGTATCTGTGGCTCGAAGTCCGGGCCGGGCTTGCTCGGCTCTGGGAACGCAGCCTTTATCTGCGCCATGGTCTGGTCTTCCGTGAAATGCTGCGTCGTTATGGCGAGGGTGGGGCACCCTGCCGCGCACGCGCCACAGCCCTTGCATAACGCCGCGTTGATGGAGGATACCCAGTGGCCCGCCTCGTCGACGGTCATACCGACCGCCCCGAACGGGCAGACCCACGCGCAGAAGCCGCAGCCTATGCAGGACTGCTGGTCGACGCGTGAGGTGATGGCTTCCGTGTTGACGGTGCCCTGGCCCATGGGGTTGACGGCGTGGGAGGAAGCGGCATGCGCCTGAGCGACACTTTCGGGGATATCCTTGGGCCCCTGCGCCGTCCCGCACACATATATACCGTCCGTCGCGAAGTCAACCGGGCGGAGCTTGACGTGCGCCTCGAAGAAGAACTTGTCCTGGCCGACCGGGACCCGCAGCATCTTCGCGAGGTCCAGCCCCCCCTGCGTCTGGACGAGGGGCGAGGACAGAACGACGATGTCCGCGGGTATATCGATCTCGCGGCCCATGAGGTCGAGGTAGGTCTTCACGCTGAGCCGGCCATCGTTACCGGAGACCTCGGGGCGGCGGTCCGGGTTGTACTTCCGGAAGCGGATTCCCATGGCACGCGCCCTCTTGTACCACTCTTCCTGGATGACGCCGTAGACCTCGATGTCATTGTGGAGGATGCTGATGTTCGCCTCCGGATGTTTCTCCTTGAGAGCGATGGCGTTCTTTATCGCGACCATGCAGCATATCCGATTGCAGTAGGAAACACGCTGGCCCCTGCTCCCGACGCACTGTATCATTACGATGTCTTTGACCTCGC
>JAENXM010000292.1 GCA_016649525.1 Actinomycetota bacterium | reverse complement strand
GGATTCCTCCTTCTCCTCGGTGCAGGGCGAGCGGGTTGCCGATGCCGGCGCGGTGTTCACTTATGTTGGTGAGTGAGAACGGTTGCCAGCCTAAAAACAGCGCGAATACATTGTGCCAGCTCGCAAGGTTTTCGGTGGAAATTACCAGAACGCCTCCCGGCTTCAGTACGCGCCATATTTCCGAAAGAAGGTTGTCGGCGTCGTAGAGGTGTTCAATGATCTGGTTCGCCATCACTCGATCCGCGACGCCGTCTTCCAGTTCGAACTCGTGGTTGAGGTCCCCGATGATCACTTCAATGCCTCGTGCGGCTGCCTTGCCCGCCTGGCCTTTGTCGATCTCGATTCCCATGACCCTCCCGGCCATCACGGACCGCGCGACACGTTCGGTAAACTCGCCGTCGTCGCAACCGCAGTCCAGCAGGGTGTCTGCGCCGGAACCCAGAAGCGAAATCATCAACCGGCGGTTCGACTCCCAGGTTTCCTCCCAGAGGCAGCCGAGGTATTTTTTACGTCCTCTCATTCTTTTCAATCCGCTTCCCGATTCCATAGGAGCAATCGCTACTGTGTCCGTACATGGAGTGATTCGCTAACCGTTGGAACCGTTCCGACAACGGCGCACGGCGCGGACTATGGCCTGCGCCTCACGGCTCATTGCATTTTCCCAAGTGTATCGTAAAGCAAGCTCCCTTGACTCCGCAGATTTCTTCTCGCGGAGTTTTTCGTCCTCGAGCAGTTCGAGCACCCTGGTGGCAAACCCGTCGATTTCCCCCACCGGGACCAGGGCCGGGACGTCTTCGAATATTTCTGTGTAGTGAGGCAGCGCATATGCAACGGTCGGAAGGCCGAAGGCCATACCCTCGATAAGGCTGATCCCGAAGCCTTCTTCATGGCTCGGGAATACGAGGACACTGCTGGAGGACATCACCCTCTCCATTTGATCGCGGGGAAGGTATCCCATTACCTCCACGAGCCCCTCCAGAGACATCTCGCGAACGTCAGCCTTGAGGGTTTCCTCGAGCGGCCCGGTTCCAATCACCGCCAGCCTGCTCCCCGGTCGGCTGATGCAGACTCTCCGCCAGATACTCAGAAGGTCAGAGATGCCCTTGGAAGGGTGGAGCCTTCCAAGGAAGCATGCGTCGTAGACCGGAGCGCCCCCGGCCTCCAGACGGGGAATATCGATCCCCATCGCTGTCACGAATATCCGCGAGCGATCAAATCCCATCGCCACAAGGTCATCCCTGAGAACAGGGTTATCGACGATAATGAGATCTGCGAAGGTCCGGATGAGCTTGAGGCTGAGCCGCTGGGCCAGGAACGATGCCGTATTATTGAGGCGCGACCCCGACCTCTCGCCCCGAGGGGGTATGAGGTGGAAGATGCAGTTGGCCCAGAAGACCGGCTTCCGCTTCAGTATGCGGGCTGCGAACGCGGGCAGAACGTCCGGGAGCATGTCCGAAGTCCCGTACATCAGCAGGGGCGACCGTGACCACGGCACCTTGAGAAGCGCCGCGAGCCCCCTTACGAGGTACATCGCCATTATGCCCAGGCGGTCTGCCCATTTTGGGGGAACCGTCAGGAAGGGACCGTTAAAACCCTCTAGCTCACAGTTTTCGACTCCGATTTCCGGAGTCATGACCACCAGTTGCTGGCCCATGTCACGCCAGGTTCGCGCCAGTTCTATGAAGTGCTTGGAGCCACCGGAGGGCTCGGGCACCTTAGTGAAACAGTTCCCGATAAACACGACATACCAACCCTCCAGAATGGCCGGCTCTTCTTCTAAATCGTTCTTGAACTGCTCTCCCAATCTTTACCCTTTCGAGAATCGTTATCAGACAGACCTGAGACTTACCTTTCCCAGAAGCCGAACAGCCTTAACACCCAATCGAGAAAGCGCCACTCAGGCGCGGGCTTGAAGAGTTTATGTTTCCACCTGAACCTCGCTGAAGTGTTGAGGAAGCGATAGGCGATGGAAAGGAACCTTTTTCCCGCTATGATACTGCGGCTTCTATATCGGGCAGCGGTGAAGTCAAAGCCCGATAGAAGCCCTACCGTACGAATCAGGTTCCTATGCCTTCTTTCAAGCCAGGGCAGGTTGTCCACCACGCTGAATCGGTACTCCCCCCAACCCTCAAGTGAGCCGGGGTCTTTGAAACCGCGCGAGAGTGCCTCGGGATAGAGGGGAGTGGTCAGGTTAGAACCGATGACGGTTATTTCGGCTCTGTCGGAGTCTGCCCACTGCCTGCACAGCTCAATAGTAATTCTTTCTCCACCGCTCATGACTGTTGAGTTGGCGTGAGAATTATCAATTACGTATAAGG
>JAENXM010000215.1 GCA_016649525.1 Actinomycetota bacterium | reverse complement strand
GTTGGTGAGAAAAGCCCCCTCCAGCAGGGCGGAGGTCATGTCCGTGTTCTTGATCACGTAGAACCCCGCCTCCTTGACGCCGCGGTCGGGCCTCTCTATACGCTTCACGACCTCGCGGTGGACCTCCGTGGCGAGGCGTCTACCCTCCGCGGAGTTGTAGAAGCAGTAGGTCTCCGTCCCCTGGTCGTCCTGCATGTAGGCGTTGTTGTGTATGCTGACGAATATGGCGGCGTGGGCGCGGTTCGCGATGGCGCAGCGGTCCTCGAGGGATAGGTAGACGTCCGACTCCCTCGTCATTATGACGCTGTATCCTGCCGCCTCGACGAGGGGCTTTACCTTGCGGGCGATGTCGAGGTTCAGGTCTTTTTCCTGCAGGCCGTTGGCCACGGCGCCGGGGTCCTTTCCCCCGTGGCCGGGGTCGATGCAGACCAGCAGCCCGTATCCCCCCTGTGCGGCCGCGGATACCGGAACCGCGACCAGCACCACCGCCCCTATGAGGATCGCTATGAACAATCTTTTCAAACTCATTTTTTCACCAAATAAAAAACCAGGCTTACACGAAGGCTTACCTTCGGCTCCCTGGCACAAGGATCTTTTATAAAGTTGGACCTACATAATACCACATTTCCGTTCCGGGGTCAGGTCTTGAAACGTGACTTATTAAGGACGAACTCTTTTTTAGACAGGGCTCTTAGCCCGGTTACCCGATATTATTATTTAGACAGGGCTCTTAGCCCGGTTCCGGATCCCGGCCTGAGAGGCCGGGCTTAATAGCGGTCAATTTAATAGCGGTCAATTTAATAGTGGTCAATAAGTCACGTTTCAAGACCTGACCCCATTAATAGCCCCGGACGCCGAGCGAGTCCGTCCCTCCGCTCCTGTTGTTGAAGTACACCGCGCGCTCCACGATCACCGGGCCGTCGGCGACGACCCGCGTGCTCACCTCAGTAGACGGCAGGAAGCTGTTGATTCCTACCGTGTAGCGGCTGCGCGGGGGCACCAGGTATTTTCTCTCGTAGTTGTTGCCGGACGGCTCCATGAAAGTCATTGTGACGACCCTGGCCACGTCCCCCGGGTTCTGGACGAGCACCCAGGTCTCGAACCCCTGGGCCGTGTACCCCTCGGCCAGGTACCAGGTAGTATCCGGGGTCGGCGTCCCCACGCACGCGTGGCCGTCGCTCCTGTTGTTCCAGTACATGGCGCGCTCCACCAGCACAGGCTTAGCCGCGCGCACCTTGACCGATACCTCGCGCCCCGGCAGCAGCTCGTTGACGAGTATGGTAAATCGGGACTCTGCCGGAATCGAGTAGTTCCTGACCGTGTTGGCGCCGCTGTTCTCCATATACGTGATCGATACATCGTTCTGCGTGTTCTGCGGGTTCTGGATGAGTACCCACTCCTCGAACCCCTGGTCGGTGTAACCTTCCGCAAGGTACCATGTGCGCGAGGCCGACTTTGCCCCTATCGAGCACGTCCCGGCGGTCATGCGGTTCAGGTACTGGGCCCTCTCCACCACAACGGGTTCGCTCGACTCTATCTTCGTCGAGACGCTCATGTTCGGGACGATGTCGTTCACGTGGATTGTGAAGCGCGAGTGGGGGCCAACGTTATAGCTCCTGACCGGGTTTCCCGCGCCGGGGGTCATGAAGGTCGCCGTTATGCCGGCCGCCTTCTCCCCCGGGTTCTGGATGAGCACGTAATCATCCCAGCCCGGACCGGTGTAGCCCTCCGCGAGATACCATGTGTTGCCCGGGCTCGTAACACCGGTCGAATCGTGCCCCGCCCGCCTGCCGCTGAAGTACATCGCCCTCTCCACCGCTATCCTCTTGTCGGAATGCACGTGAGTGCTCACCTCGGCGTTCGGCACGAACTGGTTCACCGTTATGGTATAGCGGCTGTTAGGAGGCGCCTGGTAGCTCCCCTGGACCGTCTGGCCCCCCGGCAACATGAACGTCACCTCTAACGTCGCCGCCTGGTCGTTCGGGTTCTGTATGAGCACGTACTCCTCGAACTGGCCTCCCGTGGCGTTGCGCCCGGTGAAGCCCTCGGCGAGGTACCAGTCGGTCGAGAGGTCTGGGATGGAGCTGTTCACCCAGACCGGCGCCGAGGCGGGCCTTACCTCGTTCGCCGTATCGTTCGGGTACGAGTCGATCCTCGCGGTATAAAGCCCGTCGGCTAAAACCTGCCCTGTGTTCGTCTTTCCGTCCCACGTGAAGCTCCCAGTTCCCGCCGGCCTCGACTCCCTGGAGTAAGTGCGCACCTGGTCGGCCCCTTCCCAGATCGAGGCGTCGACTCCAGCCGCGACGGGCAGCCCGTACGAGACCGAGGTGCTGTCGTTCGTCCCGTCCCCGTCGGGGCTTATCGCGTGCCCTCCCGCGCCCACGTCGGCAAGATCCAGTATCTGCTTGGACGAGACCCTGCCGGGCAGGAGGTGGCCGTTCGTTATGGTCGGCGCGCTCGATGAGTTCGGGAAGTACAGGGTCGGCACCCTCAGGGCCGCGTTCGAGTTCCCCCAGTCTGCCCGCGCGTACACAGGCACCCGGGCCGGGAACACCTGCGGCTGGTAGTAGAGCGCGCCCCCGGGGCTGTCCAGGATGAGGCCGGCGGCCGCGTCCGTAAGGCCGAGGATCGCTGTTCCCCGCGGATAGTAGCCCAGGTTCTGCAGGAAGCCCGCGGCGCCTCCCACCGCGCCGTGCACTGTCCGGGGGTTCGCCTGCGCGGATACGCTCTCAACGCCGGAGCCGCCGGGGTACACGACCCCGTCCCAGAAGCTGCCGTTCAAGGACGTCGAGAAGTACTGCTGGAGGGCCCAGTAGCGGTCGTTGAGGCCGAGCGGGTCCTCAACCTGGAGGATCGTGTCGAGCTGGAACGCGGCCTGGTCCCTCCAGAGGTTCTGCGAGACCCATTCGGTGTACGCGTCGTAGGTCGAGTGGGTCGACCCGTATGCCTTCATCGTCTTCCAGGTCGAAGCCCCGAGGTCCGTCCTCATCTTGGCCGCGATACTGCTGGTGATGCCCTGGCTCCTGGTCGCCCCCATTAGATAGAGGAGGCCGTTCGTGGGATAGATGCTGTAGGCCGTGCGGTCCGCGTCGTTTATGTTCCCGTCCAGGCAGACCGCGAAGTGGTCCGAGAGCCACATGTCGTAATCGAGGGTCTGGTTGATGAGCTCGACCTGGCGGGCACACTTCCAGGCGTAGCCCACGTCCGGAACGCCGAGGGCGGCGGCCATCTCGTGGACGGCCTTGTAGGCGGCGAGGCACTTCACCCCCAGGTACGCCTGGTCCTTAGAGAGCTTGATGCCCGGCGACCCATCGTCGAGCGTGTTGAAAGTGTTCAGGTCCGGGAGGCCGTTGTTGTTGGTGTCGCAGTTGATTACGAAGTCCACGAGCTGGCGCACGGTCCCGAACCGCTGGTTCACGTAAGTGGTATCGCCGGTGGTCTTCCAGTACTTGTAGAGGAGCAGGATGTAGTCGGTGTTCTCCTCCACCGGCATGTCGAACGGGTAGGACTGACCC
>JAENXM010000094.1 GCA_016649525.1 Actinomycetota bacterium | reverse complement strand
TTCACTATCGCGCCGATGAGGCCCTTTATGACATCCGTGTTCGTGCCGCCCCTGTCCTGCCACTCCCCGTTCACCTTTATCAGCACGACGTCGCTGTTCCCGATTATCCCGCTGGGCCCTGCCGACTTCCCGGATGCCGGGCTCTTGAAGAAATCGAGGCCGTTCGCGTCCATGATGTCGATGAGCGAGTCCACACCTATCTCGGATGCCGCCGGTATGCGCTCCGCGACGTAGATGTCTGACGTTCCCGCGGAACCGGAACGAAGCCCGGGCAGACTCAAGCCCGCCGCCGCCGCGCTCATCCTCTCGAAGGAACGGCCGCCGGGAATCCCGTATCCGGCACCGCCCAGACCCACAAGCCCGACCACGACCAGCACCACAAGCACGGTTACCCCTGTCGCCTCGGCAAACTTTATGAGGCGCGCGACCCATGGTCTGTCAAGGCCTCTGGCGAACAGGCGTGGCAGACGCGCCGCCAGTGGCGCCGCAGCACCACCGAGAAGGAGGGCGGTGTTCGCGAGCGCGGCCTTCTGGCACGGATATCGAAACCTCGTAGGCTTTCTCCCGGAACGGATGAGAAGCCATGCGAGGGATAGCAGACCTATCAGCGTGACGTTCCTGTAGAGATGATTACGGATACGGCCAATAGAACTTCTCAGCAGCTGTCTTACCCTTTTCATCGCATCATCACGCACTTCCTATGAGGATGCTACGCGATCTTGATCCGAGTCATAATGAGAAAAATCAATGGCAGTGGTTATCACAGAGAGTTCCGGAGGCTAACGGGTCGCCTGCTGCAGCAGCCCGCAGACGTGCTCCGGATCATCGACCGATACGACGTAAGGCTTCTTCTGCCCATTTACCACCATCTTCACGCCCTTACCGTTTCTCGTGTTGTACGCGACGGTGCCGTCCCTGCCGAACCTGATGCCGTAACCCAGATAGTTCTTGAATGTGAGCTCATAAGGCTCGCAGAAGGTGATATCCGACCTGAGGAACTCCTTTTTTATCAGGCCGAACCCGAACCTCACATGGCTCTCAGTAACCTCGAAGAGCAGCCGCCTGAAATTCAAATAGACAAGAGCAAAAAGTAATATGCACGTGATGGGAAAGATTAGATAGAGCCGCGAGATCGGCCTCACAAGGTCGATCACCAGAACGGCGATAAATATCCCGAACAACAGGGTCAACAGCAAAAAGAGCCAGATCCCGTAACCGATGCTCTCCCTGTATACGACTACTTCCGTTTCTGAACCAGTCTGCCCGTTCACAGCGCAAACCACCTCGATTCGCTCTACCCGCCCAGGGCGGCCCCGACTTCTTTGCCGAACTCGAGCGCGCGCTCTCGATCACCCTCGACGAGCGGTCCTTTCATTTCGACCACCCCGGCCTTGAAAGCCGGCGCGATCGGCTTCAGTCCCATTGCCTCGAGCGCCAGATGGATACCGTCCGCCGCGTTCGGCTCGGATTTCTCGAGTGCCGACTGCAGACCTGTGCCGAACGCCGCAAAAGGCTTGCCTTCCCATGCATCAGGGACCGCCTTCTTGATGAATTTCTTGACCGGGCCCGCCATCTTGCCAATCCGAGTAGGCGAACCGACCAACAGGAAATCCGGCTCCACCTCGAGAGCCTTCTGCGAACCTGCGTCAACGAGGCTGACCTCGTGACCGGTCTCCTCGAGGCCTTTTGCTACGGACTCTGCAACCTGCTTGCAGTTCCCCCACCGGCTGTAATAAACGACGACACCTTTCATCACTAATCTCCTGCTAGCTCACCCGGTGACTGCGGTGGCTCCAGCGAGGAACCTGGCAACCGCCGCGTTGAATATCTCCGGCTGGTCGAGCTGGACGACGTGGTCGGCCTGCGGTATAGACACCAGGAACGACCCCCTGATCTTTTTGTTCTCCTCCTGCCCGACTTTCAATGATATGGCAAGGTCGTTCTGTCCCCAGATTATGAGTGTCGGTTTCGAGATCTCGTCGAGCCGCTCGTGGTATGAGACATCGAGCGCTGTACGCGCAGTCTCGATGTAAGCATCGAGGTATTCGTCTATGTCCGGGCGATCGGCAAGCGCCACCGCGTTCGCGACTAATGCGTCCGTGTACTGGTTGATGTTCTGCACACCAACTGCGCGACGAAAAACACGGATCCTGGCAAGGTATGAAATGAAGAACAGAAGAAACCTCTTGAGCAGCCTGGGCGGTATCCTGCGTAGCAAGCGCTTCAGTATCCCCGGGAAGTAGTGACTGCCCGCGTTGTCCACCAGGATGAGGTTCTCCACCACTTCCGGGTGATTGAGGGCCAGGTGAAGGCTGATCAGGCCGCCGAGTGAGTGGCCCGCCACCGGCGCCCTCTCGATGCCCAGTTCCGCGAGCAGTCCCCGGATGTGGCGCGCGAAGAAATCGAGGCTGTAATCGTCATCGGGGATCTCGGACTTGCCGCATCCGGGGAGGTCGAGCGCGATAACCCGGTAATCGTCCTTGAAATGCTCGATAACCGGCGTCCAGTTATGAATCGAGCCACCCAGCCCGTGGATCAAGAGCAGCGGCGGACCCTCACCCTCGTCAACGTAGCATATTTGATGACCCTCTATCTCGGCGTATTTCTCCTGCTGGGCATAAGTCACTGTCACGGGCAACCCCCCTCTCTACTTTCCTCGCCCGGGGACCTCCTCAAGAAGAGCCCAGGTCCTTGTGCTTGTCTACAGGTCTTCCCACGTTATCTACCGGCTTGGCGATATCGTGGAAGCAGCTGCCCGGCTTCTCGGCCTCCCTGACCTTCGGATAGATGACCTTCTTCAAGAACTCGAGCGCGGAATCCGGGTCGGAATCCACGATAATGCGCTCGAGATCCATGCGTTCGGTCTCCCCGAAGGAAACCGCCCACGTCCTGCTCATTCAAACCTCCGTATAATGATGGCGCTCCGGGCCAATCTTTCGTCTCCCGATTTTACCAAGCATTCCGTCCGGGCGGAAATAGGGACCGGCGGGTACAGGAAGAGACGGTCTTGCCCACACGCCGTTCTTGAACCATTCTTCCCCCTCCAGACTTCTAATATAATCTAACAGGCACGAGCGCTGCAAAGGAGGCTGATTGGTATGGCTCTCAAGTATAAGAAGATATTGATGCTGCTCGGGCCAAGGTACCAGGACGAGGAAGCGACAGTGCCGCTGGACTTCATGAGGAGCAAAGGCGCGCACGTGGATGTTGTCAGCATAAACAGGGGAAAGCTCAAGGGTCTGCACGGAGCGGAGATCGAGGCCAACATGTTGGTTTCCGAGGCAAAACCAGATGCTTACGACGCGATGGTCATACCTGGCGGACGCTCCCCCGCGGGCCTGCGGAAACACCCGGAAGCAGTTGACCTGGTTCGGGAGTTCTTCGAAACCGGCAAGCCGGTAGCGGCCATCTGCCACGGCCCCCAGATGCTCGCCGCCGCCGGCCTGTTGAAGGGCAAGACCATAACGGGCTACTACAAGATAAAGGAGGAGATGCTCCAGGCTGACGCGAATTTCGTCGACAAACCCGTGGTGATAGACGCGAACCTCATAACCTCCCGGCAGCCCGGTGACCTGGAGGATTTCGACGCCGCGATAGAGAGGGCTCTCACCTGACAGAGCATACAGGCCTGCGCGGGAGGAGCGGCGGCAGGAATTGAAAGGAACCGCACCATGGATAAGGAGATAACAATAATCGGCTCCGGGATGGGCGGTTTGGCGTCAGGCATATACGCACGCCTGAACGGTTACCGCGCCACGATCTTCGAACAGCACGCACTTCCCGGTGGGCAGTGCGCATCCTGGAAGCGAAAGGGATACACGCTCGACGGCTGCATTCACCACCTGATGGGATGCGAGCCAGGTTCCCGCCTCTACACCCTCTGGGAGGAGCTCGGGGTGATGCCCCGCGAGCTCGCTGCGACGAAGGAGTGCGTCAGCGTGGCCTCGCCCGAAGGGCGGATGTTTCTCGACTACTACGACACGGAGGCACTCGAACAGCACTTAAAAGATCTCTCACCGCGGGACGCCAGCACCATCGAGCAGTACGCACGTGCCATACCGCGCTTCGCGAGATACGACTTGATGGGCGAGGCGATGATGGGTACGCGCACCGGTCTTCTAAAAATGCTCCCTGGGCTGCTCGGACTCGCGAAGTGGTTCAGGCCCAACATGGAGCAGTTTGCCGGGAGATTCCGAGACCCGTTCCTCAGAAGAGCTTTCCCTCTGCTCGAGTACTCCATCAAGGACATGCCGTTCTTCATGCACCTCGCGAAACATGCGTACGGATACAGGGGCGGCATAGAGTGGCCGGTCGGGGCTTCAATAGGCCTCGCGAGGTCGATGGAGAAGCGCTTCCTGGAACTCGGGGGTGAGGTACATTACCGCTCCGGTGTGGAGAGGGTCCTTACCGAGGGAGGCAAGGCGACCGGGGTCATATTGGAAGACGGAAGCGAACATCGCTCGGATATCGTAATCTCCAACGCGGACGGCCGCAAGACAATAATAGGAATGCTCGGCGGCCGTTTCATCAACGAGAGCATCAGGAAGTTCTGCAGGCCGCCTCTTGATGACGAAACGCCCTGGGCTGTACACGTTTTCCTGGGGGTGGCGAGGGACCTCTCGGATGAGCCTTCCGCCCTCGTGCAGTTACTCGAGGAGCCTGTGACGATCGCCGGGCATATGACCGACAGCCTGGAGATGCAGATGTACGGGTTCGACCCCACCATCGCACCGCAGGGTAAGGGTGTCATCAAGGTCGAGCTCGTTTCGAGCTATTCCAAATGGAAGGAGCTTTACTCGGATAAAAAACGCTACGACTGGGAGAAGGAAAGGGTCGCCGAGCAGGTCATCGACGTACTGGAGAGCACGCACTTCCCGGGTATACGCGGCCAGATAGAGGTTGTCGATGTCCCCACAATGATGACCTGGGAGCGCTTCATGGGCGGCTCCTACGGCTTCATGACCGGGCCCGCCAAGAAGTTCAGTCCCATGGATATGTTTTTCGGTAAGGGCTACTCCACCCTTCCCGGGCTCTCGAACTTCTATCTCGTGGGGACATGGGCTACCGCCACGGGGGCGCTCTTCGCGAACGCGCGCTCCGGCAGGAGAGCGATACAGGCGGCCTGTGAGAGTGAAGGAAAGTCGTTCGTTTCCCGCTGACCGCCTGGCGTTTCCAGGTTCATGACACCCCATAATTGATAAAACCCAACAAGCCCAGAGATACATTCTGCTAGAATCCTACCCACGAATCTTTTAAGTACGCCGGTTCCGAAAGACGAGCAGTGGGCGGGAAATTGGCTCTTTTCTCAAAACCCGACATCGTGCTTCTCCACCCACCGAGCACCTACGACTTCAGGAAGATGCTTTCGGTCCCCAGCCCGATCGCCGATCTCATCCCCTCCGGCCCCGTCTTCGAGATGTACCCCGTAGGCCTCTCCTTTCTCGGGGAGTATCTGGAGCGGCATGGGATCAGGGTGCGGATACTCAACCTCGCGACGATGATGCTTGAAGACCCCGCCCTCGACGTGGAGAAGGTCATCTCGCGCCTTGAGACCCGCGCTTTCGGGATAAGCTTCCACTGGCTCGTCCACTGCCACGGAGCGTTGGAGATCGCCCGGATATGCAAGAATGCCCATCCCTCGATACCTGTCGTGATGGGCGGCTATTCCGCTAGCCTTTTCCACCCGGAGCTCCTGGAATACCCGCAGGTCGATTACGTGATAAGGGGTGACTCGGCCGAGGAGCCCCTGCGGCTTCTTCTCGGGGCACTTGCAGACGATACCGACCTTGCGAAGATCCCCAACCTCACATATCGAGACCAGTCGACCGGCGCCGCAGAGGTAAATGAACTCTCCTGCGTTCCGGAGAGCCTCGACCACCTCGGCGATAACTACCTGTTCATGCTGAAATCGGCTGTCAGGCACGCGGATATCAGGGGACCGCGCGCGTTCATGAACTGGTGGTCCTATCCACTTACCGCTGTCCTGACGTGCCGGGGATGCCTCAAGAACTGCTCGTTCTGCGGAGGTTCGTCGTGGTCGATGGCCAGGTGCTTCAACAGGGTAAAGCCCGCTTTCCGTTCCCCGGAGAGCATCGCGCGAGACGTTGAGACTATCAAGAGCTTCACGGGCGCCCCGATATTCATAATCGGGGACATCAGGCAGGCGGGAGAAGAACACGCGATAGAGATACTCGAAGCCCTCAAGCGCGTCAAGCCGAAGAACCATGTAGTGCTCGAGCTCTTCGAGCCGGCACCCAAGTGGTTTTTCGACCGCCTCGCCGAGAGCCTGCCGAACTACGATATCGAGATCTCCCCTGAGAGCCACGACGAGAGGGTGCGGCTCGCGGCGGGTAAACGCTACACCAATCTGGAGCTGGAGCTCAACATCAGGTGGGCCCTCGGATCGGGGTGCCGCAAGTTCGATGTTTTTTTCATGATCGGCCTTCCCCGCCAGACCCCTCAGTCCGTCAGGGAAACCATAGCCTACTGTTCGCGCCTCCTCGCCGATCACGGCACCGGTGTCAATCCCCTCATCGGACCCCTCGCTCCGTTCCTGGACCCCGGGAGCATAGCCCACGAGTACTCCGAGAAAAACGGGTACCGACTCATACATCAAACGCTCGAGGATTACCGGACGGCGATGCTCCATCCCCACTGGAGGGATATGCTCGGCTATGAGACCGAGTGTATGAGCCGGCAGGAGATAGTCGATGCCACATACGACGCCCTGCTGGAGTTGAACCGTATCAAGGGAGAACACCACCTGATCTCAAGAGATTACATGGACGAGATGGACCGATATTTGCGCGACTGTGTCTCTCTCCTTGAACGCCTGGACGAGGCGGAGGATATT
>JAENXM010000218.1 GCA_016649525.1 Actinomycetota bacterium | reverse complement strand
GTATCTGGACGATGTCACTCATTGCGCACCGCCTCCATCGGCGACACCCTGGAAGCCCTTATGCCCGGGTAAACGCCGGCTAGCACTCCCATCACGATGACCACCAGGAAGGTCAAGGCGACGTCCAATAGGTCGGGGCGCAGTAGCTTGCCGGCTGGCGCGTACGCCAAAAATCCGCGGATCCATCCGTCGAACACGTAAGAGAGCCCGAACCCCGCGCCTATCCCCACCACTGCGCCAAACGCGCACAGCATCAGAGTCTCCATCGATATCAACGAAAAAATGTGCCTCTTCTGGGCGCCGACGCATCTGAGATAGCCGAATTCCTCGTTGCGCTCGAACGTGGCCATCAGTATGGTGTTGAAGATGCCCAGCCCTGACACGAGCAGGACGATCGTCACAATGGCCAGCATCATCGACTTGGTGCCGCCCACCATGTCCGTTACGACCTGCGTAATGTCCGATGCCGGCACAACGTATGCCCCTCTCCGCTCGAGGTAGCTCTTAACACCATTGAGCTTGTTCGTATCCTTCAGCTGGACAGCTATGACGGTAAGCTGGTTGGGACGAGAGAATATCTCCTGTGCGGTCTCAAGCGGAAGGAAGTAGAAACCGTCGTCTTCAGTGCCGTTCTTCCTCAGGGTCCCCGTGACCTCGAACTCACGCCCCAGGCTCTCTATCAACATCTTGTCGCCGGGCTCCTTGTTGTAGTCTTTCGCGAGGTCGTAACCGAGGATGACTGAATCAGGCCCCTTGAACCATTCGCCATTCAGTTCCCAGTTAGTCTTCAGGTCCTTGACCTCATCACTTATCCCGTAGAAGAGGTCCGCCTTGTTGCCGGAAATGACAGTGGAGATGAGCATGCCTCCGGCTCTTCGAACGTCAGCCAGTCCCTTTACCTCCGCAAACAGCGCCTCATCCAAATAGGTAGGTATCTCTCCACCGTGCAGGATGAGTGAGGCGGCCTGCATGGGGCACCCCTCCATCGAGAGGTACAGGTGGACGCCAGACGCGGTTATCTCCTCCTGGAGTGCCTTGTCGTAACCCCCGTTGAAAGCGAGTATAGTGAAAAGCGTCAGCGCAGAGATTGTGATGCCGAGCACGGTTAGTATGGAACGGACTCGGTGCCTCATCAGGTTCTTCCACGCGAGGGTGGCCAGTTTCATGTCCGTGTAACGTCCTTTCGTGAAAACCGTTGGAGGGACTCTGCCTTGCTGCGCTCGACACGTAGGTTACCCTTCGGCTGTTAACCTGGAGTACTCCCACCCGGATCTTCGTTGATCGCCCCTGTTCTGACAGACTTGATTACCCGGGTAATCGGTCGTCGCCAACATGGACACCCATTGTTACGCGGTATATTATATTCTATCGAAACAGCCAGATTCATGCCGCGCTTAAAGGAGTACATATTTGCGTGAAGTTTGACACTGGAATATTATGGGATTTCGGCAGGAAAAGGCATACGGACATTGAATAAGTGCTCACGATTGGGGATTATGTAAGCCGTTATCCGACATTGGATATCTTGGAGGTGATTTCATGAGAGTTCGGGTCGCCTCAGTTATCAGCGTGAGCCTTCTGATCGTCGCCCTGATCCTGGGTGCAGCCCCCGGGTCGGAGGTGACCGGCAGGGAAGCAGTCTCAGGCCAGACACAGCAGACTGCCGCGACGCCGGGAAAAGCAGATTCGACCACCCAAAAACAATGGCAATACACACAGGCGCAGATCCGGGATTTACCGCTGCAGGAGCGCAGAAAAGCCGAGCAGGAGGGGCGGGAAGCGGCCGCCGCGAGACGGGCCGCGCAGGGTCTGGAAACGGGGACCGCGGGAACCATGGTGAATGCACCGGGCCCCGGAGACACGCCGGACTACTTCGGTCCCTGGCCGAACTATGCTCTGAGCCCGCTTCCGGAGTTGCAGACGAGGACCATTACCGATCCGTGGCCCACTTTCTACTTCGCCGAGGGCACCTGCCGCCCGAACTTCGACGCGTATATTACTATCCAGAACGCGGGTGCCGATGACGCCGACGTTAGAATCACCTACATGAAGGGTGACGGCACCACGCAGACCCAAGTCATCCTGGTACCCGGGAACTCCCGCGGCACGGTTCATCCACCAGACGTCCTGGGCGTGGCAGACGACGCGGCCCACGACTTCAGCGCGAAAGTGGAGTGCACCAACGGCAAGCAGATACTTGCCGAGCGCCCCATGTACTTCAACTACAAGCCGGGTGTCAAGGATTGGACCGGCGGCACGGACGCAATCGGGGCCACCGCGCCTCACAAGACATGGTACTTCGCGGAGGGAACGTGCCGGCCGAATTTCGACCCGTACATCACCATACAGAACCCCGGCGCGACAGACGCCAGCGTGGACATCACGTACATGAAGGGCGACGGCGCCGCCGCCTCACAGAGCCTGATGGTGCCATCGAACTCGAGGGGCACGGTGCATCCGCCCGACATCCTGGGTGTGGCTGACGACGCGGCGCACGACTTCAGCGCGAAAGTGGAGTGCACCAACGGCCAGCAGATAGTAGCTGAGCGCCCCATGTACTTCAATTACAAGCCGGGCGAGAAGGACTGGACGGGTGGCACGGATGTGGTGGGAACCAACACCGCATCCGCCGCTTTCTATTTCGCCGAGGGCACGTGCCGGCCTGACTTCGACCCGTACTTCACCATACAGAATCCAAACGCGACAAACGCTGAGATAACGATCAACTACATGAGGGGGAACGGAAACTCCGCTACCGAGCATCTCGCGGTCGGCCCGAACTCGCGCGCGACTGTCTTTCCCAGGGACACCCTTGGAACCGGGGATGACGCGGCCCACGACTTCAGCGCCAAGGTGGAGTGCACCAACAGTCTGAACATAGTGGTCGAGAGGCCGATGTACTTCAACTACACGCCGGGCGGGAGAAACTGGACCGGCGGGCACGACGTTATTGGCGCCACGGAACTAAAGTCCACTTTTCACTTCGCGGAGGGAACCTGCAGGCCGAACTTCGACCCGTACATCACCATCCAGAACGCCGGGAGCAATGACGCCGACGTCCGGATAACCTATATGAAGGGCAACAACACAACCGACACCCAGGACGTAATGGTCCCGGCCGGGTCCCGCGGCACTGTCCACCCGCCCGACGTGCTGGGCGTCGCCGACAATGCCGCTCACGACTTCAGCGCGAGGGTCGAGTGCACGAACGGCCAGTTGATCCTAGCGGAGCGGCCGATGTATTTCGACTACACGGGCAAGGGCGCGAACTGGACCGGTGGCACGGACGTGGTCGGCTACTGGTTCGGCCCCAACACGAGACAGGTGACAGAGGCCGTACCGGGCACCGGAATGCGCAAGTTCGTAGACGGTCTGCCGGGCCTCGGTGCGCTGCAGGCGAATGACCTCGGTCAGTACATCCCCATAGCCATTCCGGACACGGCTACGTATCCGGGCTGTGACTACTACGAGATAGAGCT
>JAENXM010000025.1 GCA_016649525.1 Actinomycetota bacterium | reverse complement strand
CCCTGGTTATCGCCTGTCTGCCCTACCAGCCGTCCGCCGGCCGGACCGGTGGTGGCGATGCGCGAGATTGGCGTTCCCTCGAACAGGCGGATGTAAGGGTTGACACCGACTGTCGCCGGACCCGACCCGCCCAGCAGCTCGAGAGCTCCTTCCACCGAATCCCGCCCTTCTCCCGGATAGCCGACAAGCAGGTCGACCGCCACCTTTATGCCTTCATTCTTTGAGAGCTGACAGAAACGCGAAACGTCGGAGGCGCTGTAGGGGCTGTTCTCACGGGACAGGTCCCAGCTGTTCACTGACAGCGTGAGCATTCGGCAGCCCGAAGCGGCCGCGAGCCGTGCAATGTCGCCGTCGAAGGGGGAGGGGCGGAAATATCCGGTCCACTCGATGCCGAGCTCCTCGCCGGCGAGAGCCTCCAGCAGAGAATTGGTCCGGTCGAGGTCCGCGTTCACCTCCGAGTCGCAGATGAATATCTTGCCTGCTCCTGCTTTGACCAGTGCCCGGGCTTCTTTGATGACAGCCGGGATTTCCCGGGCCAGGACTTTTCTTTTTCTTTCAACACAGAAAGGGCATTCCCAGTCACAGCCCTTGCGGAACTCGAGACCGGCGGGATTGTCTCCTTCGAGGTAGGGCCCGTAATCGATGAGGGCCGCTCGCTTGTGGGTGAGGCCCGGGACTATCCCGCTCGCCCATCCGTCGATTATGCGCGGCGTCTCTTGGCTGGCTTCAATTGCATCGAGCAGCTCCGGGAACGCCTTTTCGCCGGGGCCGCATACCAGGTAATCGACCCCGAGGTATTCACGTAGCGGTTCCTGTGAACAGAAGGTAGCCGAGCCGCCCGCGACCGTGGGGACGTCAGAGTGTTCCTTCGCCGAGGCGATCAGTCTTTTCACATCTTCCAGGAAGAAGACGTCGTTGCCGAAGACCGAGGTATCGACATTGCGCACAGAGAAGCCGATGACGTCGGGTTTAAAAGAGTCAAGGAATGCTGCGATATCGTCCAGCGGGTCTTCGCTGAAGGAGAGGTCCAGGACCGGGACCGAGTGGCCGGCGCTCTCGAGTGGTGACACCAGGTACTCAAGCCCAACAGGAATGACCGGTGGGCTCAGGTACCGGTTGGTGTTGATGAGCGCTACTTGCACGGGTTGACCCTCAAGGTTTTCAGAGTCTTCCGTAGCCGGGGATGAGGCGGAACGTCTTGTCCTTTGCAATCCCGCTCAGTGCCGCCTGAAGCTCGAGCCCTGCCCAGGTGAACCTTTTCAGAAACCAGAGCGGCGCGGCCCGGTACGCACGCGATATAAGAAAAACCTGCCGGTAGTACCTGTTTATCCGCATAAACTCCTCGAGCCCTTTCTGGTGGTCCTGGACAGTCACTGCCGCGATTTTGCCCGTGACGAGAGCGCCGTGTACGCCGAACAGGAGCAGCGGGTCGATTGTGCCGGAGATTGTCCCGGCAAGGATGTAGTTCTTCGCGAAGAGGCGGGGGTTGGATGGCTCCTTGACCGGAAGGGCGCCGATGTTGACCGCCGACCATTTGTCAAAGACGATCCCGTCATTTTCCGCAAGCTGCCTCTCGAAGCGTTCCTTGACAGCGACGTCGAGCGGCTTCCCCCTCGAGAAAAGCACTGCGCCGCATGCGCCGTTGACCTGCGAGTAAAATGCGTAGTCACGCGTGTACTCGTCGAAGTAGATTACCACCCTCGGATTTCTGTCCTCTATCTCTGCCATGCCCAGGTAGCCGTAGACGGGGAGGTGCGGCACATCGAGCTCCTTGAACGCCTCGCTGAAAAGGCCGGTGCAGATGATAGTGTCGGCCGGCAGGCTTTCGAAGTCCTTGACTGTGTCGTTGAACTGGAACCGGACACTCTCCGCCTCCGCGAGCTTGAAAAGGTAAACGTCGAGCGAGGTGGGCCGGGAACCTCTCTCGACCAGATATACCGTAAGGTCCTCCTGGAACGTGTGGTTAAAAGTGCGGCCGTACGCATGGATCATTACATCCTCAAGACGGACGGCGGCAGGGGACATGTCGATGCCGGTGTACGCCTGGAGACGTTCAAGGTTAATGGGGCTACCGTCGCCGATGTTTATGACCCGTCCCTCCAGGCCTATCAGGTCCGTCGGTCCTCCGACCGACTCGCGCCGCTCCCGCACCAGCACGTCGTAGCCCTCTCGGGCCAGGGTTATCGCCGCCACAAGGCCGGAAAGGCCCGCCCCCACAATAACCTGCTCTCGCATTAAACCACCCCATCCTGCAGCCTGCTGTCGCCCCATCTTATGTTAGGATAATTTCGCGATTCAAGAGCCGACCACGAAAGGCATCGTCATGGCGGATAGCGGTTTTCGGGTGCTGGGGCTTTCCACGAGCCCCCGAAAAGGCGGCAACACCGACCTGATGCTCGACAGCGCGCTGGAGGGCGCGCGGGAAGCGGGCGCCAACGTTGAGAAGATACACACGCCGGGTCTCGACATTAACCCGTGCAGGGCCTGCAACGCGTGCTTCAAGACCGGACAGTGCGTCCAGCAGGACGACATGCAGAAGCTCTACCCGAAGCTACTCTCGTACGACGGCATAATCCTGGCCGCTCCCATATTCAGCAGGGGTCTTGCCGCGCAGGCGAAGATCATGATCGATAGATTGAACTGCGTCTGGGCCAGGAAATCCATTCTGCATGAGCAGGCGGTGAGCGAAGACATAAGGGAGAAAAGGCGGGGCCTCTGGCTGTCGGCGGCGGGGAGCCCCAGGCCGGACATCTTCGAGCCGGCTGTTCCAACCATCAGGTACTTCTTCGCCATGTTGGAGATAAAGGACTGGGACAGTATCACTTTTTCAAACGTCGATGAGAAAGGCGCTATCAAGGGCGTGGATGGTGCGCTGGAGCGATGCCGCGGTGCTGGCGCCGACCTTCTAGCCGGGTCCTGAGGGATGGGGATGTCATGGGCGAGAAGCTGGGCAGGTACATCGGCATCCCCCCCTCGACGCGCTGCACATCCTTTACAAGCGCGGCCCCCGGCTATAGGCCATAAGGGAGATATCGTAAAGGTGATGCAGAAGGAGGGATTCTGAACATGAAGACACTTGTTGCTTACCTCTCACAGACCGGTAACACGAAGAAGGTGGCCGAAGCGATTTACTCGCAGATACCGGAAGAGAAGGAGATGAAGGAACTGGGCGAGCTCGAGGACCTCGAGGGTTACGACCTCTGCTTCATCGGCTTTCCGGTCCACGCGGGCAACCCGGCGGTCGTTGCGAAAGAGTTCCTGGAGAAAAACGGCGCGGGGAAGAAGGTCGTGCTCTTCGTAACACACGCGACACCAGAAGGCGAGGAGGACTTGCCGGCCTGTATGGATATCTGCAGGGCCGCCGCGGCGTCAGCCGAGCTGGTAGGATTCTTCAACTGCCAGGGAGAGCTCGACCAGAAAATCGCGGAACTCCTTCTAAAGAGCGACAGTCCCAGGCACCAGGAGTTCGGGAGGAGGGCGCCCGAGACAAAGGGCCAGCCCGATGAAACCAGGTTGGAGAAGGCAAAGGCTTTCGCCCGCGACGTGATAGAGAAAGCCGGCGCGTAGCTCTTCCAGCTCAATAAACGACGTCGCAGCCCATCTCCTCTTCCTGTAGCGGCTCCTCGAAATACTTGTGGAACTCCCCGGGGAGCACGTGGTAGTCGATGTCCTTGACAGTGGGGTAGAGGTCCACCGAGTTGTATGTATCCATGAAGAGGCACGGCCTTTTCTCCAGCCCGTGCCGGTGGAGGAAATCGAGCGCGCCCGCCAGGGTCTTACCGGTGTACGTACCTTCGAGCTTTATGCCGTCGTAGAGCTTCGCCTTGGTGACGGCGTCCATGCATTCGTTTGTGAACCCGGCGTAACAGTCCCCGGCGTAGCCGTCAAGTAATGTAATGTTCCGCGGCTTTACCTTGAAAAGCTTCACCTCCGGACACCGCTCCTTCAGAAATCGCACCGTCATGTTGATGTGGAAGCACAGGTAAGGAGCGTTGCAAACGATCTTCTCCACGACGCGCACCGGTATGACCCTGCTCTTCATCCCGGCAAGCTGCACGCCCAGGGTGAGGCCCGCCGCCGTGCCGCTGCTGCCCAGAGTCACGAAGATTAACTCGGGCTCCGGGAACAGCCCCTCGTCTATCTGCTGCTTGAGCTCGAGCGCGCATTCGATGTAACCGAGGGCTCCTCTCTGGTTGCTTCCGCCCGGCGGGATGAAGTACGGGAACTTACGGCTACCGCGGTCGTAGTACTTCGCCATTCCCTTGACCACTCCGACGGGCATCGCGAACATCGACGGGGTTGTCATGAACCTGGCCCCGTGCGCGTAATCGAGAAGGAGGTTCTTGCGGACATACGCGGCGTTCGGCTGGGGGTTCAGTACACCGATGGTCTCGAGCCCCACCCTCTCGCCGTGGATGACCGTGGCCAGTACGTGGTTGGAACCGACCGCCCCGGTCGTGATAGTCGCCTTTCTTCCGATGGCTTTCGCGTGGGCGAGCACGAACTCGAGCTTTCTCACTTTGTTCCCGCCGTAGTGGGGGGAGCTCAAGTCGTCGCGCTTGATATAGAAGTCGCTCAGGTTCTCCTCGGCGCACAGGCCTTCCATCTTCTCGACCGGGGTCGGGAACTCTCCGAGCTCGATCCAGTCCACCTTGCCGCGAAGGGCAGGGTGCATCTCGAACAGCAGTGGTCTTTCCATGCTCACTCCTCGAGTTGAAACGACCATAATAGTTTAATGCATCAATCGTCAATTGTGCCCGGCACCATGCTGGGAGCTTCCGGTTTCCGTTATAGTTAGTCCATGGGCGCCGTCGAGAATTTCTTCAAGTGGATAATGAACCAGGTCGGCTACGCCGTCTGCCACCAGTTTTCGGAGCGGAGCCTTCACTACGGTGGACAGAAGCTGCCGGTCTGCGCGCGCGACACCGGCTTCTTCCTGGCGTTTGTGGCCTGCTTCGTCGTGTTGCTCCTCTTTTATGGACGAAGCGGCAAACGCTACCCGCGGGCCGCGGTAGTGGTCTTCCTCGCGGTCCTGATCGTTCCTTCAGTTGTTGATGCGATTACTTCCTACGCGGGCCTGCGGGAATCCTCGAACGCGGTGCGCGAGATCACCGGGGCCCTCGCGGGGACCGGCGCTGCTGCACTGCTTTTCCCTCTTGCGAGCTCGCAGATGTTCAAAGGAGAAGAGAGCGCAAGGATCCTGGAACGCTGGTGGTCCCTTCCGCTTCTGCTCGCTGTCCCGGCCGCAGTCAGCCTCGCGCTCTGGCCGGACTGGCCTGGGGCGTTCTGGTTCTGGTCGGTGCTCGTGACCCTCTCCATCCTTTTCACGCTCTTCGTGCTGAACTATACCCTCGCCTCGCTCCTGTTCTCCTGGATACGCGGCGAAGAACTCGTTCCGGGGGCAGCCGCGGTTTCTGTGCTTGCCGCTTTCATGGTGCTTACGGAAATAGTGCTCGCCAACCGACTCCACTGGCTTTTCGAGAGACTGCTCTAATGGTTACATGCACGCCAACGGTATAGACTAACCCGTAGGTACACGGCGACCAGGGACGGGAGGCTCGCTCATCATGCACATCGAAAAAGAAAAGATCAGGGTTACCATAATGATGGACCGTTTCCGCATTGCGGGCGACATGTCCCGCTATCCGGGCTCGAGGCTCCTTGACCTATTCAACCTCAAGGAAGCCACCTTCATCGCTTTCACCGAAGTGGAGATCTACGGCATCGCCGACGGGAAGCTCTTGCGCAAGACGCCCTTCGTTGCCCTGAACCGCAACGCGATCCACTTTTTCTATCCCGTCGACACCGAGCACCAGGAGAAGACCTAGCCTGCGGGGAAACACGGCGGCAGGGGAATTATTCGCTCTCCCACGGGGTCGAGCTGGCTATGCTTACCTCCTTCGTCTTGGCCATCCGTGCGAACCGCTTGAAGTATTTTATGTGACGGGTGATAAGGGTATTCGCGTACCGGACGATAGTCACTCGGACCTTCTCTTTCGTCTTTGATTCTACAGGCAGGAACTCGACCACCGATTCCCTGATCTCGTCGTCCGAGTAGCCCATCAACCTCATTTTGGTGGCGGCCTCTTGGACCGCGTCCGAGTCGCTGCCCGTCAACTTGTACTCAAAGGCCACGGCGTTCGCCACGTCCTCCGCGTCGTTTATTATGAAGATACGCCCCCAGATTATCGGCCCGACCTCGACGAGCAGGAAGACTACCGCCAGGACGATGATACCGATCAGGATGATCTGGCGGAGTATCTGTCCGCCTTCATCGTTCAGCGCGCGCAGCGGATGCAAATCGATGACCTCCGTTCAAGGACACAAGGCCCGGAGACTGTCCTGTTAATCCATCATACTATCTTCATCGACCGGGTCCACCCCGTGTGGCTCCAGTTCAGACTGCCTCCGCTTGAAGAAGCGTGACAGGAGCCTGCGGAGGGCGTTCATCTCTTCTGACTTGAGGAGCAGCGCGAGCCCGATATAGACAACGGCCCCCGCGATGATGGCGAGCGATACCTGGAGCAGTTGCGCCCAGAAGTCGCTGACGCCCACCCAGGATTCTATGAGCTTCGACACCCCGTAGCAGGTGCCTCCTGTCGCCGCGGAGGCGAGACATATCTTGAGAAGCGAGCTGGCGATACGGGCTCCATCCAGGCTCCCGAGCCTTCGCCGCAGGACGGCCCATACGCAGATCGCGCCCACGAAGTATGCCGTGGTGTTTCCGAGGGCCAACCCGGAAACCTTCATCACGTCGGTCTTGAAACCGTAGAAGTAAATGAAATCGACTGCGATGTTCAGGCCGATGATGACAGCGGCTATTATCATGGGGGTCTTGGTGTCCTGCATCGAGTAGAAGACCTTGAGTATCAGCATGAAGATGGAGAAAAAGAACAGGCCCAGCACGAAGTAGAGCACTACGGATGAGAGCATCTCGGTATCGCGTGTCCCGAAGTTCAAGTGTTGAAGGAGCAGGCGCACGATGGGCTTCGCCAGCACGGCGTATCCGACCGCTGCTGGTATGACCACGAAGGCGGTCGTCCTGATGCCGAGGGATACGGAGTCTATTAGCTCGCCCGTCTTCTCCCTGACATGGTGCTCTGAAAGGGTAGGGAACAGGGCTGTGATTATGGAGACGGCCGCGATGCCGTATGGGAGTTGAAAGAATATGTAAGCATACTGGAACGCGCTTATCCCGCCCCGCACCTGCGTGGCGAGGATGTTCACCACCCACAGCCCAATCTGGTTTATCAGGACGTAGGCCACCACGGGCACGGCAAGGCGGCCAATCTTCCGGACCGCCGGATGCTTGAGGTCGAAGACGAAGCGGTATCGGAACCCTGTCCGCCTTACCCACGGAAGCTGGATCATCGCCATCGCGACGACACCGATAGTACCACCGATTGCGAGGACGTAGATGTTCGGGTAATAGTGGTAGACGATGACAGTGACTATGACCACTATGTTGTTTGCGATCGGCGCTAAGGCGGGGATGGTGAAGTGCTTGTAGGAGTTGAGGATACCCGTATATATCGCGCAGAAACCGTAGAAGATGACCTCGAAGATGAAGAACCTGAGGAGCAGTGTGGCGTTCGCCTCCATGGTCGCGCGGGTGCCGTGCGAGAGGAAGGTCTGGGCCTTTATGACGTAGGGGGCGGCCAGGCAGAGTGCAAGGGTTACGACGGTGAGGATAAGAAGCGAGATGTTGAATACGGAGTTGGCGACGTGCCAGGCTTCCTCCTCGTCCTTTGTTGCCAGGTATTCGACGAAGACCGGTATGAAGAGGGAGGCAAGCACCCCGCCCAGTATGAGGTCGTAGACGATGTTCGGCGTGATGTTGGCGAGGTTGAAGGAGTCCGCCATCTCCTTCGTCGCCACGCCCGTCATCCCCAGTATTGAGGCGAGGGCGGCGGTACGGATGAAGCCCGTTACGCGGCTGGAGGCCGTGCCGAGCGTCATAACCGAGGCGCCCCGCGCGAAGGAGGCCGGCTTCAGCCCGGGCTTTTTGCTATTCTTGCTCGGCCTTTTTGATGTTCCTCTTCTTATGCTTCCCCAACCTCCTCCTCGAGATTAACTTGATGCCCCAGCCGGCGACTATGAGCCCCAGTATCCCGCCGACCAGGACGATCGCGAAAGTGTTGAAGCGGCTCGTGAGCACGGACATCTCGGTTTTCGCGAGGACCGTACCGTCCGACTCGAGGCGCGCGAAAAAGCGGATGCGCCCCTTCTTTGTGACGTGCACCGGGATCTCGAGCATGTTCTCCTTCGGCTCGAGTACAACCTTCTGCGTTTGACCCTTGGGGAAGGTAAGCCCGTTGCTGTCCAGTTGCAGAGTGGCTTTCACCCTGTAACCGGTCTCGTTCGCCACCGGCAGGGGGATATCCGCATCCGCGCTGGTAAGTGTTATGGAACTCATCGCAGGGATCTTTATCTTGCCGAGTTCGGAATCGACCGTGTCCGTGATCGCGTGGGCGAAACGAAGACCCGATTCCGTTCGGTCCCACTGCCGCCAGACGTCGCTTTCAGAGATGTCCAGGTTATGAAGAACCGGCGGGAGCAAGGGGTTGTCGCGGAAAACGAGGTTCGTGTAGCTGACGTACTTGCCCCTGGCTTTTTTAACCTGCTTGAAGTAGGCGTCCATCGGACTGCCGTTTTCCGGTATCTCCAGCACGAAATCCTGGATGACGGGCACGGTGAAAAGGCTCTCGCCCATGGTGGCGCTCTGCAGCCAGGGCGCGCCGGAGAGTGCCTTCATGATCTCCTGCACCACGCGGTGTGAGGGTCGCCACCAGCCCGGCCAGACGAGAGCGCAGGTGCGGAGCTTCGACGGCCTCTCCAGGTAGAGGTTCGTGAGCTCGCTCAGAAAAGCCTGGGCGACGAAGTGCTCGTCGCCGCTCTGCTCGAGTCGCCGGACGAGCTCTTCGGCGCGGCCGTCGGCGAACAGCGCGATGACCTTGCTCTCCTTGGCCCCTTCGATCTCGACCGGCGAGCCGAGGGTGAGACCCCTCAGGAGCTTTTTACCGTCGCGGTTGCGCTCGAGGAGCTCCGGGCTGAGGATTAGGAACTGACCGAGCTTGCCTCCGAGCGTCTTGATTACGCGGGAGTCGCAGTTCAGGCCGGGAGGATAGAAGTAATCGGTTCCGAGTTTTGTGCCGAGGGCGGCCTCGAGGCTCCTGGTGCCGCGTGAGATCTGCCCCCTGGCGTCGTCGGACCAGCCGTAGGCGACCAGCTTCTCGAGGTCCGGGGAAGCATACGGAGTCTGGAGGAACTGGAACCTCGGATCCTGGGCCATCTTCTTATATCTGTTCAAGATGGACTCGGCGTTTTTCGCCTCGGTGGAGTTGGCGCCGAACTTTTCCTCGCGCTGCCCCTTCTTGACAACGTAGCCGTCGGCCATGTCCCGCATCTCTTCGACCACGAGCGGGGAGAGCGAGAAGGTGGTGCGCAGGTTCTTGTACTTTTCCATCTCGTCCGCGATCGTGGTGTACCATCCGGGGTTCCTGCCGCCGGGGTAGCACTCGTCCGCGAGCCCGTTGTCGCTGAAGTCCCCGTCGGGCGCGCGGTGCGGCGGTTCGAGCATGTCGAAGACGAGCGATAGCTTGAGTGGGACCGTCGACTGCGGGTTCTGGTCTGACATAATCACGAGTGTGCTGGTGAAGGAATCCGCGACGGATCCTTCCTCCAGGGCTTCGACCGAGAGGGGAAAGACGCCGTCCCAGACCCTGACTTTGCTCGAGTCGAGGTCGAACTTGAAGTTGCTCTTTCCGGGCTTGAGCGAGATGCCGCGCTTGAGTGTCTCGGTGTATCGGTACGATTTTCTCGGCTTTCCCTCGAGGACCGCGTCGAGGCCGGCTCTGGAGCTGTTTGGCGAGTGCAGCCTCAACCTTATCGATACGTTTTCAATTGTCTGCTGGGACTTGTTCTCGAGCGTTACGGAGAGCCGGGCCTTGTCGCCGGGCCTGTACCAGTAGGCATCCGTGTAGAACGTGACCTTTATCTGCTCCTGCTCGGCGGGTGCGGCACCGGCCGAGGTCATCATGAATGGAAGTGAAAGGAGGCACAGCATGAGCGCACACAGCAGCCGTGCTCCTGTCTTTTTTCCGCAGGGCTTCATAGTTGAAATCATCTCAGGATAAACGTTTCTGGTCGCATCTGGTTCCGTCCTGCCCGGACCCCCCTAGCCGACCATGCTTATTATCTCATTAACGATAAAGATTACCCCAAAGACGGCGATCAGTGCGCCGAAAAGGGCGAAGAGCACCCGCTCGCTGGTCCTTATGCTGACGCGGGCTCCGAAGTAGGCACCGGGGATGACTCCTATTGTGAGGTAGAGGACGAGCAACCACGAGATGTGACCAAGGTACGCGTGGATAACGGTACCGGGTATGGCGAGCACGGATATGACGGCAAGTGATGTTCCAAAAGCCTTCTTTATCGGCAGGCGCAGCAGGTAGATGAACCCCGGGACAAGTATTATTCCACCGCCGAGACCGAGCAGGCCGGAGAGGAACCCGGCGCCGAGGCCTATCAGGAGGATTATCCAGGCAGGCTTTGGAGGCGCGGGTGTTTCCTCGCTCTCGTCCGCGGCTTCCCCGGAACCGTCCGTGTTGCCGGACGGGATATTGCCGGTCGCCGCCCTGTTAATGGTCTGCCCGGCGACATACAGAACGAGAGCTCCAGTTATCAGCATCAGGTAATGGAGGTTCAGGACCTTGGTGAGCATGGCGCCGCCGACGCTTCCGAACACGCCTGCCGCTGCGGAAAGGTATGCCACCCTTTTATCGAGGAAGCCCCTCCGCCAGTATGTGATAGCGCCGGTCAGCGATGTCGGGATGGTTACTGGCAGCGTCGTGCCGAGCGAGATGCCCGGCGAGGCGCCGAGGATGAGCCTGATGGCGGGCGTGGAGATGACCGCGCCCCCCACGCCGAACATGCCGGACAGGAACGCCGAGGAAAAACCTATGAGTATGGCCAAGAAAACGTACATAGGATCAGGTCTTGTCTTTCACCATATTGCGGCGGTCTAAAAAGATACCATATCATTGTCGGGCATCGAACTTCAGTCACAAAAGGGGAGAGAAATGGCAAACCACCCCGTACGCTGGTTCTTTCAGCGCCTTTTTACCTCCAAGCCTTTGAACCGCGGGTCTTCGTTTCTTCTGAAGGCACTGGTCGATAATCTCGGGGAGGCTCTGCTCCCCCGTGACGCGCTCGAGGGCATCGACCAGCTTTTTTTCAGGGACGCCATCGGAAACATCGACATGGACGGCGACGGAGTGGAAGACTCGTTCCGGTTTACGGTGACGAACCCCTGGTACGACCAGAGGATAACCGGGCTCGAGATCGCTATCGACGGCAGGAAGGCCCCGGGAGATAAGCTGGTACTGCGCTACCCTTCCGGAGAGACAAAGGTCAGCGACGTGGTGGCGCTCGAGTTTCCCCCGGGCGACGCGATGGAGATAATCGCAGAGGGGATGCCGCTTGCTGACGGCCTTCACCTGATCGACTTCCTGCTCGACATGGAACTGGCGCCGCAGATCATACCCCTGGTTCCCATTCTCATGAAGGAGGGGGTCGGGGACTTCCCGATAGTCCCCGACTGCTTTAGCCCGCTGCCCGATTGGCCTCCGGCGGCTCTCGAGCCGGGTACGGTGCACGTCGTGCCTCATATCCATTACGACGTCGAGTGGATGCAGACGAGGGATGTTTTCGAGAGGATAGGCGCCGGCAACCTCAAGGAGGCCCTCCGGTTGATGGACGAGGACCCCGAGATGACGTTCGTCGTCGACCAGGTCCCGCACATGGAGCCGTTCAGGCGGAGCGACCCGGAGGATTTCGAGCGGATCGTAAAACTGGTGCGCGAGGGGCGCATCGAACCGGTAAACGGCATGTACTCCGAGCCGGACGTGAACCTCATCTCCGGCGAGACGCTCGTCAGGCAGTCGGTCGCGTGGCAGCGCTACAGCCTCGAGAAGTTCGGGATGCTATCGCGGTGCGGGTGGCTCATCGACTCGTTCGGGATGACCGCGCAGCTTCCGCAGATATTCTCGAAATCGGGAACGGAGTTCTTCGCTTTTTCACGCGCAAGGTCGCCCGGGGACCTGCCGAGCGAGTTCCTCTGGGAGGGGCTCGACGGGACGCGGCTCCTTGCGACCTGCATGCCGAAGAAATACAACGTCGGACACCCGGTTCCGACCGACCGCTCGCGCGCGCTCCGCTGGATGCTCAAGAACTACAGGTATCTGAGAGCGCGGTCCGCTTCCGACCAGGTCTTCTACCCGGGTGGAGTAGACCATGGACGGCCGCAGAAGGAATACGGCGATATGGCGAGGGCCTGGAACTCGGAGGTGGAAGGTGTCACGTTCAAGTTCTCGACGCCTTCGGCTTTCTTTGAAGCTCTGCCACGCGAGAAGCTGCCTGTGATAAAGGGCGAGTTCCAGCGCGAGCTCTGGGGTACATACGGCTCGCGCATCGAGCTCAAGAAGCTGAACCGCTCCTGCGAGTTCGCGCTACTGGACGCCGGAAAGCTAACGACTATCGCATCACTGGCGGGGGCGCCTTATCCACTCGAGAGGCTCGAGGAGGCGTGGCGGACGGTGATGGACTGCCATTTCCACGACCAGATATGCGGCTGCTCCATCGACGAGGTGGCGGTGGGGATGGAGCGACGTTTCAATGAAGCACTGGGCGCGGCCGACGACTTGATGTCGGATGCGGCGCGCTCCCTCGCCGGGGTGAAAGACACAGACGGGTTCACCCTGCTCGTGTTCAATCCCCTTTCTCGACCGGTCGCATCCTGGGTCGAGTTCAGTGCAGAACTGCCGCCCGGCTGGAGAGGGCTCGGGGTTTCTTCGGGCGGTGAGCGCCTGCCGGTGCAATTGGCAGACGCTACCCGGTATGGCGATGGTAGTCTCAAAGCAGTGAAAGCGGGGTTCTGTCCCGACCTGCCGGCGCTCGGCTATAAAGTGTTCGGGCTTGCTCCTTTGGATGATGACCAGCCGGATGTGGGGAAT
>JAENXM010000382.1 GCA_016649525.1 Actinomycetota bacterium | reverse complement strand
TCCGATGGAGACCTGCCTCAGCTTCGGGGCCGCGGCCGAGTACTATATCGAGAACGGCATAGGGCGGGAGATTACTGTCGCGGAAGCCATTGCCATCCTCGAGGAAGCCGACAATGCGGGCCTGGTCCACGCCGGGGTCAACACAAAGCACCTCTCGAACATCTGCAACTGCTGTCCCTGCTGCTGCGCATCCATGAAGGGGATAACGACAAGGGGTTACGACAGGCGCGGGTACCTGAACGCGCTGTTCGAAGCGATCATAGACGAAGAGGAATGTGTCGGCTGCGAGGACTGTATCGAGCGCTGTCCTGTCGGGGCTATCAACGTGGAGGATGTTGCTGCTGTCGAAAGGGGGAAGTGCCTCGGGTGCGGGCTGTGTGCCGGCGTATGCTCCAGCGAGGCGATAACCCTTCGCTTGAGGGAAGACCGGGAGGAGCCCTTCGACCGCGTGCTGGACCTCGCGGTGGCCATCATGAACGGGAAAAAGAAAACTCAGATGAAGTCTGACTGATTGTTATTCCTTCCGGAAATCTCTCAGCGTGAATTCGAAGCAGGCGCCGTTGTCGTTGTAGGCTTTGACATCGCCACCGTAGACTTTGATGATCTTCTCTACTGTAGATAGTCCAATACCCGTCCCTCCCGTTTCCCCTTTGAAGAACGGCATGAATACTTTGTCGATGTCCTCTTGAGGAATACCGGACCCATTATCTTTTATCAGGTACCGGTGCCCGCCGGTCTCATCTTCTCCCAGGTGGGAGACTTCGATTGTGGGCTCGTCACTGTCGTTGTGTTTGATGGCGTTACTGAGCAGGTTGTTGAAGATCTGGTATATATGCGTGGAGTTCGCTGTAACCTTTCCAAGGGAGTCACCCACTATGACCTTGATACCCTTTTCTTTGATGGAAGCAGCCGTTTCTTTGAGCACGCCATCTACAATCTCGCTGACGTCGACATCGGAGACCACCTCTGGAATCTGTCCGGCCTCGGCAAGCGAGAGGATATCGTCTATGAGGTTGCTGGACTTCTCGATATCTGCCTCGATTATCTCAAGGAGCTCATCAATTTCCAGAGATTCTTGTTCCGGATTATTTATTGCTTCCCGAAGTGTCAAACCTGCAATCAGGATGGCGGTAAGCGGCCCTTTCAGATCGTGTGACACGGTATGCGCGAATCCAGCAAGCTCAGCGTTAATGATTTCAAGCTCTTTTCTAGAATCACTGAGGTCTTGTGCCATCTTGTTGAAAGTCCTGGCCAGTGACCCGAATTCGTCCCTCTTGTCCAGGTCCACCCTTACTGTAAG
>JAENXM010000316.1 GCA_016649525.1 Actinomycetota bacterium | reverse complement strand
GGCATAGCTCCCTGTATCTCCCGGAGAGACGCGCCTTGCCCTCCCTCACCGACCACAGCCCCATGGAGCAGACATCCGCGCACTTGCCGCACCCGTCGCACTTGTCAGGTTCGTATTCGATGAAATCTCCGGTGTCGCCCACCCTTTTTACGAGCTTCTTGAGGTCAATCTTTATGTCTTCCATGAGAGCCTCCTGTCATGGTCGCACTATGCGCTCTATCTTAAAGCCGGCGCCAGCGGTTTCAGCAAACGAGCGGCCAGCCGTCTTGTCGCGCTTTCCGGCAGGTACTTGAGAAGTGGCACTCTTTTTCTCATCGACGCGATTATCCGGTCTCCGACCTCGGGTGATATCCCCGCCGCGAGCGGTAGTAAATATTGTCTTCCGTATTCCGAGAACTCCGGCACGATGTCGAGGAAATGCAGAAGGTGCTGGTTGAGGCATTCCATGTGGGCGTCACCCCAATCGAAAAGAACAGAGAAAGGATTATTGATCATGCTGAGTTCGAGAAGCAACTGGATCTGACGTTTCATCAGTTCCGGGTTGAATATCGAGCTGTCCCAGAGATCTACGAACTCACGTCCGAACTTGTGCTCCAGCCCGAGCGGCGACGCGCGCCACCGCCTATCATATTCCGAGAGGACCCGCTCCGAGGTATCTCCTTTTGAAATCGCCGTCTCCGCGACTTCTGCGGCTATACGGCCTGAGATGCACGCGTGCCAGATGCCCTCTCCCTCGAGGGGGCAGGGGAACCCGGCCGCGTCACCGACCAGCATCATTCCGTCCATGTATGATCTGGCCGGCTTTTCCATCCACGGCAGCAGGTGCGCCTGGTACTCGCGCGGCTTTGCGTCTACCGCTCTCGCCATAGCCTGGAAGGCGGGTATCTCCATCACGCGCTTTATCATGTCAACCGGCCTGGTGTCCCAGTCTTTGCGAAGCCACTGGCCCGCGCCGATGTGGAACCCGTCCCGGAAGTTCACCTGGTACGCCCCGTAGAAGGGACCGAACCAGACCCACTCGGCGTTCCCGATAACGTCGTCGAGCTTGCTCTCCGAGCAGGAGAAGTCGAGCTGAGGTACCAGGGTGCAGCCGGTCCCCCACCTGTTCCTCATCCCGGCTTTTCTCGCCGTCGTCGACATGGCGCCGTCTGCGGCTATGACCACGTTGGCCATCACATTGTCTCCTTTGTCGGTCCTGACCCCGGCAACCCTCCCGTTCTCCTTGATGACGTCGGTTACCAGAGTCGAGGCGCGGAGCTCCGCCCCGGCCTGGGTGGCGAGCCCGGCCATGAAGGGGTCGAGGTCCGACCTGTAGAGGCTTGCGCCCTCCATACCGTTCGGCCATCTGTTGGCGCAGAGGTCCGAGCCCGTGGTGCCCGATCTCATCCTGAGCCGGTTGTTCTCGTCGACGATGTTGATGACGACCATCTCGACTTTCCTGTACGAAGGAAGCGCTGGAAGCTTTTCCATGATCTCCGGGAAGTCCCTCCACCACCTCTGACCGAGGCCGCACCCCGAGGAGTTCTTTTCTCCCGGTTTTCGACCCCTTTCAAAGAAGACGGTCTTGAGGCCTCTTGAGGCGGCGGTCCTGGCGGCCGTTGAGCCCCCGGGGCCCGCCCCGACCACTACGACGTCGTACTTCTCCATGCAAGTCCCCTTTCGATGCTCCGAATCGCCGTGCTCTCATGACTGTAATGCGGAAGCGGCTTCTGCCGCAACAATTTGAATGCGGAGTACGCAAGGATCAGCAGGAGTACCGGGTAACAGAGGTCGGCTGCCGGAAAATCTGAAATGCTCGCTGGCACACCACTGATGGCATTACGCAGGCGTGCTCAAGCCTGCTTCTTCTGCTCTTGAGGCCGGCCGCTCAAGACCTCGATTTTCAGCTTCTTGGGCCTGGCGAGGCGGAAAAAGAAGCCCGTGGAGAGAGCGAACGTCAGTCCCGAGATAGCCAGGAGCGTGATGAATAAGGCGCCGCCTACTGCAAGCATGCCCCAAATGGACGCCGCGGTCGCTGCTAGCGATACAGACCCGACCATCGCTGAAACGATCTTGG
>JAENXM010000175.1 GCA_016649525.1 Actinomycetota bacterium | reverse complement strand
TACTAATCGAGTATGCCCGCCGCTTCCCCACTTCGCGCGTCATCACCGTTGACCGCGACCCGCGGGCGCTTGCCCTGGTGGCGAGAAGGCTTCGCGAGTCCGGTTCTGTGAACCTCGAGACGGTCACAGGTGAAGCAGACGACCTTCCTTTTACCGACGGCACGGTAGATATCGTGAACATCTCCTTCGGCCTGCACGAGAACGATAGGCGATCACGCGAGAGGATACTCTCGGAGTGCTTCCGGGTTCTGAAACCGGGCGGGCGGCTGGTCGTGACGGATTACAGAGAGGCAAGAGGCAGTGTGGGCCCCGCCTTGATGCGCCTTTATCTTGCCCTGTTCGAGCCGCGCTGGGTACCGGAGATATTCAACGGCGGGCTCGAGCGAGAGATGGAGGGCGCGGGTTTCGAGGTTGAGACTGTTCGGCTGGACCTCCCGCTCACCAGGATGGTCGTGGCGCGTAAAACCTAACCGCGCAGCCTGGCGGAGATCACTTTTATCCTGTCAATCAAGAGCACCGGGACGACCGCGCAGGCAAGTATCAATATCCATCCGTAGAGTGTCGGCGCCTGCGTGTGGAAGGCCTTCTGCATGAAGGGGATGTAAAGCACGGCCATCTGGAGCGCGATGGACAGCGCGAAAGCACCGAGGAGGTACAGGTTTTCCCAGGGTGGGGCGGAGAAGAAAGAGCGCGTCTCGCTTCTCCAGTTGTACGAGTGCAGTATCTGGGCGAGCACCATCGTGGTGAAGAGGATGGTGCGGCACATGTCGAGTTCCCACGTCACGTCCCAGGAGTAACCGAGCAGCCAGTGTGCAAGGACGAAAGAGGTCAAGGCCCCCGCTGTTATTATCAAACCCTGCCAGAGTAGGCGCAGCTGGCGGCTTGCAGAAAGGACGTTTTCCCCGACGACGCGGGGCGGGTTTTCCATGACGTCCTTTTCGGCGGGCTCCATCCCGAGGGCGAGCGCCGGCAGGCCGTCGGTGACCAGGTTGATCCACAGGATCTGTGAGGCGATCAGCGGCAGCGGGAAACCGAGAAGCATGGCGAGGAACATGGCGAGGACCTCGCTTATGTTGCACGACAGGAGGAAGTAGATGAACTTCTTCAGGTTGCTGAACACTATGCGCCCCTGGCGGACCGCGGACACGATGGTGGCGAAGTTGTCGTCCGTGAGGATCATGTCGCTTGCTTCCTTGGAGACGTCGGTGCCGGTGATGCCCATCGCGACGCCGATGTCCGCCTGCTTGAGGGCGGGCGCATCGTTGACCCCGTCGCCGGTCATGGCTACCACGTGACCGCGGGCCTTGAGGGCCTCGACTATCTTCACCTTGTGCCTCGGCGAGACGCGCGCGTAGATGCTGATGTTCTCGACCTGTCCGGCCAGCTCCTCCGGTGTCATCCTCTCGAGCTCGTGCCCTTCCACGAGCTTCTTTCCGGGGACCATGATGCCGAGCTCGCGCCCTACCGCCCGGGCCGTCTCCTTGTGATCCCCGGTTATCATGGCCACGTCTATCCTCGCCCTGCGGCAGGTGTTCAGCGCCTGCAGCACTTCAGGCCTGGGCGGGTCTTTCATGGCGAAGGTGCCCAGGAACACGAGCCCTTCCTCGAGGGATTCCGGGTCCGCCTTATCAGGAATGCTTGAAAGACGCTTCGAGGCGACCGCGATCGTGCGAAGCGCTTGCCCACCGAGCTTCGCGGTGGCCTCGGCTATCTGCTTCCTGGCCTGCTCGGAGAGCTCGACCTCCGACTCGAGAACGGCGGCCCTCTCGCACTTCTCGAGGATTGCCTCGACCGCCCCTTTGGAAAAAACAGTGAAGCCGCCGTTGTCCCTGTGAACGGTGGTCATCATCTTCCTGTCCGAGTCGAAGGGGACCTCGGCGACCCGCGGCAGCCTTTTCTCGAGGTCCGCCTTGGTCACCCCTGCTCCTTCGGTTACCTCTAACAGGGCGATTTCGGTAGACTCCCCGTGGTAGGCGCCGTGCTTGTCGCGCCTCGCGTCGTTGCAGAGGGCCGCGGCCAGGTTCATCCGCTCGAGGATGCTCAACCTGGACCCTTCCGCGTGCTTCGGGACTTCCTCTATGAGGTACTGCGAGCCGTCCGCGAAGAGGACGTCCGTGACGGTCATCCTGTTGAGGGTGAGGGTGCCGGTCTTGTCCGTGCATATGTAGTTCGCGCAGCCCAGCGTCTCGACGGCGGGCAGGTTGCGGACCACCGCGTTCTGCCGGGCCATCGCGTGTGTCCCTATCGCCAGCGTGATGCTCTCGATAGCGGGGAGGCCTTCCGGTATGGCGGCGACCGCAAGGCTTACCGCGAAGAGGAGCATGGTGGCGAACGGATTGCCCCTTATCATGCCGACGGTGAAAACGACCAGCACGACCAGCAGGCATATGTAGACTATCCGCTTTCCGACGTTCCGCAGTTCCTTCTGCAGCGGGGTCGGCCCCGGCTTCCCTTCCTCGAGCATCTCGGCTATCTCGCCCACCTGGGTGCCCGCCCCGGTCTCAACCACCAGGGCCGTGCCGCGCCCGTACTCGGCGTGCGTCCCCGCAAAGACCATGTTGATGCGGTCTCCTACCGGGACGCCTGATTCCACAACGGACTGTGAATCCTTGTCCACGGCGGTCGATTCGCCGGTGAGGCTGGCCTCGTCTGTGCGCAGGTTGGCGGCCTCTAGAAGGCGTCCGTCGGCCGGTATCAGGTCGCCGGCCTCGAGCAGTATCAGGTCACCGGGGACGAGTTCCTCGGCGGGTATCGTCAACTCGTCACCGCCTCGAATGACCTTGGCGGTCGGTGCGGAAAGCCTCTTGAGTTCCTCCATCGCGTGCTCGGCCCGCGTCTCCTGTATGAAACCCAGCATTGCATTGAGAAGGACGATCACGAGGATGACCAGGGCGTCGATGTATTCCTTCAGGAGCGCGCCGCTGACGACGACCGCGGCGAGCAGCACATAGATCATGAAGTCGTTGAACTGCGCGAGGAAGCGGATGACCGGCGATTTTTTCTTCTCTTCCTTCAAGCGGTTCGGGCCGTATCCGGCAAGGCGCCTCTTTGCCTCCTCGCCCGCAAGGCCGTCCGCGGCGTCGCTTTCGAGCGCGCGCACGGTTTCCTCAGGTGAGAGGGAATGCCAGGGCTTCTGCTCTTCCAGGGCTCATCCCCTCCCTTCCAGAATCCTGGAGATCTCGACGAACTCACCCGATGAAAGCTGTTCCGCGCGGGAGTCGGGGTCCCTGCCGATGGCCGCAAGGGCACCGCGGACCTTCTCCCTGTCGAGGGAGGTGCTCCTCGATGTGGAGAGGGCGGTCGCCAGCTTCTTCCTTCTCTGGTGGAAACCCGCGGTCACGATCATATCGAAGAAAGCGCGGTCGCCTTCGGGCAGGCCCGGCCGGTCGAGACGCTCGATGCGGAGCAACGTCGAATCGACCCGCGGGGGAGGGTAGAAGCTGTTGCGCGATACCTTCGCCACTCTTTTTACCCGCGCCAGGCTGTGCACTTTGACGGTTGCGGCCGAGTAGTCCTTGCTCCCCGGCTCCGAGGTCAGCCTCCCGGCTATCTCCCGCTGGACCATCACGGTGTACTCCTCGATCCATGGATAATTGTAGAGGCAATCGATGATGAGGGTAGCCGCTATCCCGTAAGGCAGGTTGGCGACCATCTTGACGGGCGTGCGGGACTGCCCCTCCCGGAGCTCTCCGAAATCGAACCTCGCCGCGTCCGCATGCACAAGAACGAGGTTCTCCGCCGCGCCAAGCTCCTTTTTGAGAATCCCCGAAAGCCGGAGGTCTGATTCCAGCGCAAAGACCTTCGCGCAGCTGCCGATTAGGACCTGGGTCAGCGCCCCCAGCCCGGCCCCCACCTCTATGACCGTGTCTGATGGCGAGAGTCCGGCCGCCTTCTCGATGATTCTAAGCACGTTCGCGTCTATCAAGAAGTTCTGTCCCAGCGAGCGCCGTGGACGGATGCCCGCCTCATTCAGCAGCTTGCGGACCACGGCTGGGGATGTTAACGCGCGCTCGGAGGTGGCCGTTCTCACCGTTTTTTCTCCTTGGTGCTTATCCCGAACGCCGCTTCGGTATTTGCGGTGAGCAGTCCAGCCATCTCTTCTGGGGATATGCC
>JAENXM010000294.1 GCA_016649525.1 Actinomycetota bacterium | reverse complement strand
TCAACTCCTTCTCCCTGGTGACCTCACGCTCCAGAGTCTTCTGATAGTCGATGTTTGTGGTAATCAGCGCAACGAGCTGCGGCCTCGCGTGGGTTCCCCTCAAAGGTATGAAGAGCTGCTCGTAGTTGTGCCACCCGTCGGCGGTCCGCAGCCTCAGCTCCTGCCTGCTCACCTCAAGCGTCTTCAGGACAAAACCAAGCCGGCAGTCGCCGCAGACTTTCCTGGAGTCGCGGAGCGTCCGGTAGCAGAGTGAGCCTTCCTTCTCCCCCCAAAGATGGTGGGCAGACCGGTTCATGTAGACGATTCTGCGCTCCGGAGTAACCAGGACGATGCCGGAGTCTAAAGCCTCGGCGAAATCCCTGAACGCCGCCAACCTGGGGGGTGTGCTCTCCGGCTCCTCCTTTTTGAGACGAAACATCCCTATCACCCGCGACTGGATTTTGACTCGATTACCGCGTTCGGCGCGAAGGTTCAGTCCTGATACGGGCCCTCTTCCTCGCCGCTTCCCCTCTCATCACCGGAGACCACCAGGGCCAGAGCGCTGACCCTGTCTCCTTTCTGGACCCGCATGACTCTTACCCCCTGGGTAGCCCTGCCGGTCCTGGGAATGCCGTTCACCGGGACCCTTATGATTATCCCCTCCTGGGAGACCACCAAGCATTCCTGATTGTCCCTGACCGCCCTCGCGCCTACCAGCCTGCCTTTTGTCTCGGTCGGTTTTATCGTCCTGACGCCCTTGCCGCCTCGCCGGTGAAGCGGGTACAGCCCGAACGACGTCCGCTTTCCAAAACCGTTCGCCGTCATCACGAGCAGGTCGGCGCCCTCGCCGGGAACCTCCATGGTTATGACGCGGTCCCTGGCGTCCAGCCTCATGCCCTTGACCCCGGCGGCGGGCCTCCCCATGGGGCGACAATCCTTCTCGCTGAACTTGATCGCCTGCCCCTTCTCGGAGACCAGCACTATCTCCTGGTTCCCGTCGGTCAGGCGCGCCCTGATCATCTCGTCGCCCGGATAGAGCTTCAGTGCTATTATCCCATCCTTACGGGCTGAATCATACAAATCGAAGCGCGTCTTCTTGACGATCCCTTTCTTCGTGGCTGTCACCAGGAACCTGTCGTCCCCGAAGTCCCTGGTCGCTATGACCTCCACTATCTTTTCATCGGAACCCAGGGGTAAAAGGTTGACCATCGCCTTCCCCTTGGATATGCGGCTCCCGGTGGGGAGTTCGTGGACCTTGAGCCTGTAGACCTTCCCCTTGTTCGAGAAGAATAGGATGTAATGGTGCGTCGTCGTGATGAAAAGGTGCTCGACGAAGTCGCCTTCCTTGAGGTCCATCCCCGTGACGCCCCGGCCGCCCCTCTTCTGCTTGCGGAAGGTGGTCACCGGGACCCTTTTCGCGTAGCCGGAATGTGTGATGGTGATCACCATCTCCTCCTCGGCGATAAGGTCCTCGACCGAGAGGTCCTCCGCCGGGCCGACAATCTCGGTGCGCCTGTCGTCCCCGAACTTCTCCTTGATGCCCGCGAGCTCTTCCTTGATGATGTCCAGGACCTTCTGCGGGTCATCGAGTATCGCCCTCAGTTCCTTTATCTTATTTTTCAGCTCCTTCTGCTCGTCCTTGACCTTCTGTCTCTCGAGACCGGTGAGCCTCTGCAGCCTCATGTCAAGGATCGCCTGGGCCTGCACTTCCGTCAGCTTGAACCTCTTCACTAGCTTGTTCCTGGCCTCGTCCACCGTCTTGGATGCCTTGATGAGCTGGATCGTCTCATCGAGGTTGTCGAGGGCGATAAGAAGTCCGTCCAGGATGTGCGAGCGCTCCTGCGCCTTGGCAAGATCGAACGAGGTCCTCCTGGTCACAACATCCTGCCTGTGCTCTATCGGCTTCTGGATAAGTTCCTTCAACGACAGTGTGCGCGGGACGCCTTCCACCAGCGCGATCATTATGATCCCGAACGAGGTGTGCATCTGGGTGTGCTTGTAAAGCTGGTTCAGCACCACTTCCGGGTCGGCGTCACGCTTCAGCTCTACGACGAACCTCATCCCGCTCCGGTCCGACTCGTCGCGGATGTCCGATATATCGGTTATGGTCTTGTCCTTGACGAGCTCGGCGATCTTCTCCGCCAGCTTGGCCTTGTTCACCTGGAACGGGATCTCGGTCACCGCTATGCGCTGGCGGCCTCCCTTGATCTGCTCGACATGTGCCCTCGCCCTCAGGTGTATGATGCCCCTCCCGGTGCTGTAAGCCTGTACAATCCCCTCACCCCCCATGATGAGCCCGCCTGTCGGGAAGTCCGGACCACTGACGTGCTTCAT
>JAENXM010000130.1 GCA_016649525.1 Actinomycetota bacterium | reverse complement strand
CGCTGGTATCGACGTCCTTGAGTGGGCATCCAGGGTTGAATCACTGGGTGCGGGCGAGATAATGCTCACCAGCATGGACCGGGACGGCACCAAGCTGGGCTACGATATACCTCTGACGAAGGCGGTCTGCGATATAGTCTCCATCCCCGTAATCGCGAGCGGCGGGGCAGGCAACCTCGAGCACCTTGCGGAGGCGATAGAACTGACCGGCTGCGACGCCGTACTGGCGGCAAGCATTTTCCACTACAAGGAGCACGCTATCGCCGAGGCAAAGGAGTTCCTGGCTTCACGCGGGATAGAGGTAAGGCTCTAGTAGTGCCCGTATGGACAACCTCAGGGGGTTATGGTTATATTTGGCCTTAGCCTTGCGCGGTAGCGAAAAAGCGGAGAAAAGGGGGAATTGGTATGATGCGTAAGCGGTTCGGAATGGGGGCATCAATCGTTGTACTGGCACTGTTCGTGGCCCTTTCGATTACGACGTTCGGCTGCGGGACGAAGGTACAGAAGCCCAAGGACTTCTACAAGATAGGGGCCGTCCTGTCGACCAGCGGGCCGGCTGCACCTCTGGGCCAGCCCGAGCAGAGGTCGCTGGCACTGCTGGAGGAAAAGATCAACAGCGAGGGCGGCATCGACGGGGTCAAGGTCAAATTCATCATCGAGGACGACGAGAGCGATCCCGCAAAAGCCACAGTTGCCATCAACAAGCTCATCAAACAGGAAAATGTCGTGGCCGTCATCGGAAGCAGCACTACGGGTGCAACTCTGGCAATGGTCCCGGTCACGTCGAAGGAAATGGTCACTCTGATTTGCTGCGCGGCGGGTACCAAGATAACAGATCCTGTGAACGAGTGGGTGTTCCGCACTCCACCCACGGACTCTATGGCGATAGCGAAAGTGATTTCATACCTTGAGGACGTACTCGAGGTATCCAAGATCGCTATCCTGCACGACGCGAACGCATTCGGAACGGGAGGGGCGGACGAGCTCCAGGCAAAGGCGCCAGATCATGACATCGAGGTCGTTGCGCGGGAGCAGTACGGTAGTACCGATACTGACATGACCGCCCAGCTGACGAAAATCCAGCAGACTCCCGCGCAGGCCGTGGTGGTTTGGGGTACCAACCCGGGACCTGCATCTATCGCCAAGAACATGCAGCAGTTGGGCATGACGATTCCCTATATCGGAAGTCACGGCATAGCTAACAAGAAGTTCATAGAGCTAGGCGGCTCGGCAGCCGATGGCGTCGCCTTCCCGGCGGGAAAGTTGCTGTTCCCGAGTTCGATTGCTACGGGCAGCGATTGGCGGAATGCGGTAGACGAGTTCTCCGCGGCATATAAAGAGAAGTACGAGATGGACATCGACACGTTCGCCGCCCACGGATGGGACGCGGGTCTCATAATAACCGACGCTCTTAAGAGATCAGGCAACGATCCCATCAAACTGCGCGACGAGATCGAGAAGACAAAAGACTTCGTCGCGGTAGACGGGATCTATACGTACTCGCCAACGGATCATGATGGGCTGAACGTGGACGATCTATTGATGATCAAGATCGCTAACGGGGCGTGGACCGAAGTAAAGTAGCCCAGAGAAGAGAACTGTAAGATAATTCTGTCAGGCTAGGCCTATGGGCCTAGCCTGAACTATGAAGAAGGAGTTTCAAGCTGTCCACGTACGACAAGAGCCGAAACAAGATGATATACGGCTCTGCCACAGTGTTTACATTGCTTCTGGTGGTAACACTCTCAATCAAGGGTTCCACAGGCCTTCAGTGGATCGTTAGCGGACTGACAGTCGGCAGCATCTATGCCCTGGTAGCGATGGGTTTCTCGGTAATATACTCGAGTACCCGGGTAATAAACTTTGCCCAGGGAGAGTTCAGCATGCTTGGCGGTATGCTGATGTACACCTTCGCGAGCAAAGCCGGGGTGCCTGTCCCGCTTGCTTTCATACTGTCAGTCATTATAGTGACCTTGCTTGGCGCTGGCTTTGAAAGGCTGGCCGTTCATCCACTCAGATACTCCTCGGTAATAACCGTAATAATTGTCACCATAGGCTTTTCCATATTCCTACGCGCCGTAGCAAAGTGGATATGGGGGTCGGACCCGGTGAAGATCGCTTCGTTCTCCGGGGATAAGCCGATTCGCTTCCTGGGAGCTGCACTGGTTCCCCAGAGCTTTTGGGTTTTCGGCTTCACGGCACTCGCGGTTCTGCTTGTTTTCCTTTTCTTCAACAGAACAATTGTGGGCAAGGGGATGACGGCTGCGGCAGCTAACCCGGATGCCGCAAGCCTTGTGGGCATAAGCACCTCTACAAGCTCACTCATCGCTTGGACTATAGCAGCCGCGCTCGGAGCAGCAGCCGGCATAATAATAGCCCCTATTAAGTTTGCGGCATACAGCGTGGGCACAATGCTGGGCCTGAAAGGTTTTGCAGCGGCGATACTGGGAGGACTCGGGAGCGCACCCGGGGCTGTCGTGGGTGGCCTGATTCTCGGCGTGCTGGAGACTATCGCCGCCGGGGTTTTTCCGTCCGGGTATAAGGACGCGGTCGCTTTCTTGATATTGATACTTGTACTTCTCGCCTGGCCACAGGGGCTTCTGGGCAGGCGTCAGGATGTGATGGCTTAGACATGGCAAGACGGAAAGGGATAGTGGAAACTCATAGTTACCGCACGTTCCTCATAGTAGCGGCTTTTATATTCATCCTGCCTATTTGGGCGAGGCCGATACCCGGCGAGGCCCTTCACATGGACATCGTGAATTTGATGGTATTGACAGGTATCTATGCATGTGCGGTTTTAGGTCTTAACTTGTTGCTGGGATACGCAGGTCAGATATCTCTTGGCCATGCTGCCTTCTTCGGGATTGGAGCTTACACGACCGCGATATTGTGCACCAGGTTCACCTGGTTTCCGACATGGCTCGGTGTGATACTTGGTGCCTCGCTTGCGGGCGCAATCGGTTGGCTGGTGGGCAAACCTGTTCTAAGGCTAAAGGGGAATTACCTTGCGATGGCGACTCTCGGACTTGGGGAGATCGCCTTTATCCTTTTCTCGCAGCTCAAAGGTCTAACTGGAGGAACAGTCGGCATGTTGAATATCCCGCCCTTGTCTATTTTTGGTTTGAAGTTCGACACAGATATAAAATTCTACTATCTGGTTTGGGCGATAGTCCTTGTTATCATGCTTTTGACCATCAACCTGGTGCTTTCGAGGGTCGGACGTGGACTGAGGGCATTACACTCCAGTGAAGTTGCTGCTGACGCAATGGGGGTTAATACAGGAAGTTACAGGGTAAAAGTATTCGTCTGGAGCGCGGTTCTGGCCGGGCTTGGAGGAGCGCTTTTCGCCCACTTCCAGCTTTACATCAACCCGGAGTCTTTCACCTTTGCGCTATCGATCCTTTTTGTAACCATGGTTGTTGTAGGTGGCATGGGGGACATATGGGGAGGCCTCGTGGGAGTAGTAGCGCTTACCTTTCTCCCATCCATCATACAGGTGTTTCCTGAGTGGATCCCAGGCATTCCTGAAAGCCTCACGAACTTCAGTAACTACGCGCTTGTACTGTACGGCCTGCTCTTGATCATATTCATGATATTTCTACCAAAAGGACTTTCCTACGGGATGGAGCGCGGGGTCGCTGCTGGAAGAAGGTCTGCAAAACTGCTGTTGGACAGGATAAGAGCACACGACTAGATGGAGCTGCGACTGTGAACGAGTCGATACTGGAAGTCGAAGAGGTCACTAAACTCTTCGGTGGCCTGGCCGCTCTTGACGACGTGTCTTTCTCAGTTGAAGCGGGAGAGATTAAGGCGGTAATAGGTCCGAACGGAGCAGGAAAGACGACGCTGTTCAATGTACTGACGGGGGTTTATCGTCCCAACTCGGGCCGCGTTATTCTAAAGGGTAAGAACATCATCGGCTCAAGACCGGACCAGATAACAGCCATGGGCATGATAAGGACTTTCCAGACTGTGGAGCTCTTCGAGGGAATGACAGTCCTGGAGAACACGATGGTCGGATGCCATTCTCGTTCCAAGTACGGATTCCTGTCGAACAGCTTGAGAATCCCACGCGCCATGCGCGAGGAGAGAAGAATATTCGAGGAGGCTATGCAGATACTTACGGATGTAGGTATCGAGACCAGAGCTTCTGACGAAGGAATGAACCTCGCATACGGGCAGCAGAGGATGCTTGAGTTCGCCAGGGCGCTCGCGAGCCAGCCTGAGATACTGCTGCTCGATGAACCGGCAGCGGGGCTCAACCCTTACGAGACGGGGGAACTCTCGAATCTTATCTCCAAACTGCGAGACCGCGGGCTCACGATAATTATCGTGGAGCACGATATGGGCCTTGTCATGGGAATCTCCAACGACATAGTGGTGCTCGACTACGGCGAGGTCATCGCGCGCGGCACACCGGATGTGATAAAGAATGATCCCAAGGTTATCGAAGCGTACCTGGGAATAGGAACTGAATGAAATGCTGAGGGTAGAAAAACTCTCAACCTTCTACGGGAACATACAGGCACTAAGGGACGTTACCATAAGGGTACGCCGCGGATCGATAACAACCATTATCGGAGCCAACGGTGCCGGCAAGACGACTCTGCTGAGGACAATATCCGGCCTCAACAAGGCGAGGCACGGCCTGATCATTTTCGAAGACCAGGATATCACTAATACTCCACCGAACAAGATAGTGAAAATGGGGATATCACACGCGCCACAGGGGCGGCAGGTCTTTGGTGACATGACGGTAGCGGAGAACCTCGAGCTCGGAAGGTACAGCAGGCGATTCGCGAACCGTGCCGAGTACAAGCAGGATATCGAGATGGTATATGAGGTCTTCCCGATCCTCGCGGAGAGGTCCGGGCAATTGGCAGGCACACTCTCTGGAGGAGAGCAGCAGATGCTGGCGGTTGGCAGGGCTCTCATGTCGCGCCCGAAGCTGCTTCTACTGGATGAGCCTTCGATGGGCCTTGCCCCAAAGGTAATACAATCGATATTCAAAACGTTATTTAGACTGCACGAGCAGGGGTTGTCTATACTCCTTGTGGAACAGGATGCGAAAATAGCGCTTGAGACGGCCGACTATGGCTATGTGATGAGAACCGGAAAAGTGGCACTCGGGGGCGATGCCGGCGAACTCCTCGAGAACGAGGAAGTGAAGAAGATATACCTTGGGTGAGGTGAAGAATGAGCGAAGACGAGGTCGATGTATCGAGTATAGATGACCTGACGTATGACGAGCGGGGACTGGTCCCCGCAATAGTG
>JAENXM010000206.1 GCA_016649525.1 Actinomycetota bacterium | reverse complement strand
CTTTTGAGAGGTTCGCTTCCGGCGTCTCGATTAGCAGGTGGTAATGGTTCTCCATCAAGCAGTAGGCGTGACAGACCCATGAGAAGCAACTGACGACTCTTTCCAGCGCGTCGAGGAAATCGAGACGGTCATCATTAGAGAGGAATATATTCTGCTTGGCGTTGCCCCGGGACATCACGTGGTAGAAAGCACCCGGGAACTGAACCCGCGGTGGCCGTGGCATACGTCGATTCTAATAGCAGTTCAAGCAAAATGCAACCGAGGGGTCAGGCACCAATGCGAAAAATGCGAAAATGGGGTCAGGCACCAATGCTAATGCTTTTTATGTTAAGTCGCTTAAGCGGGCAACTGCCCGGGTTTCTCCCGTAGGAAGAAGGCGAATACTACGGCTACTGCGAATATCGCCGCGTTAAAGAACATCGCCCAGAAGAACGAGCCGGTAGCCCCCTTTATGGCCTCCATTATCAGAAATACAAGTACGCCGCCCAGGTTTCCGAGAAGCATCAGGATTGCGGTGGCGGTCCCTGTGAGTGCTTTACCCGTCGTCTCTTCACCGAATGCGAGCACAAGCGGGAAAGCGGCGAACAGGAAGAAGCCCGTGATTCCGCCCAGGACGAAAATCACCGCCGTACCCTTCAAAGCGCCGATAAGAAATATGCATGGAGTGGCTACACAGGCGGCAAGGATAATGAAGGGCTTACGCCGCATCATCTTGTCAGAAATTGTCGGGATTACGATACATCCAAGTACCCCCGCGAAGACCATCACCCCACCGATGATCCCTGCTGTGTCAGTCGATATGCCCTTTGGCTTCAATATCTTTTCAATCAATTGAAGTATCCCAATAAAAACCCCATTACCCACGAGGATCAGTACACAGAGCAAACGGAAGTTATAAAGGGAGAAGATCTTGCCCAGGCTGGCCCAGTTGATTGCCGCCTCTTCGCTCTGCAGATCTACTTCGAGGCGCTTGGGCGGCTTCGGCGGCTTGGCTTTCGCGAAAATGGCGAAGAGCACTGCGCCGGCGACGGCCACGATACTGTAGACGAGCACCACGAACCGGAGGGAGCCAAGGGTGGGGTTTTTCCCGAGCAGTGCCGGAGTCAAAGGTAGGACAATAAGCATCCCGATAAACAGCGACAGCGTTGCGAGCCCGGTTGCGAGCGCCGACTCTTCCGCGGGGAACCAGACCGCGACGGTCTTCGTGATGCTGTTGAGGACTAACGGCTGTCCTATCGCTATCCCGATCATCCCTATGAGTACCAGTGGATAGTTGCCGGCAAAAAGCCGGAGGAACGAAAATCCCGCTGTCAGGAACGCGCCCAGCATGACGGCGAAGCGAAAGCCCTTTTTATCGATAATGATACCTGCAGGGATAGATATTGGTATGTAGAGAAGGGGGAACATCGTGGCCAGCAACCCTACCTTGAACTCGCTTACGTTCATCAGCTTCTCAACATTGGAGGTTATGGGCGCGTAGTTCAGCCACATTATCTGGGTGATGGCCCCGACAAGCATGAAGACGGCAAGAACGACCCAGCGGTAGCGATAGAGCCCGTGAGCTTCCTCTTGTTCCATGAGGACCCCCTTGTGATACGGCCGCTTTCCTTTTACAGTCTGCTCAGGGTAACCGCCGCCATTATATCCAAACTGGGGTCAAGTCAACAACAAGGAATTGTTCCTTATACGTAGTAGGTTAGGATAGGGGAAAACGAAAAGGGGGTTCATTATGGTACTGAGAAAGTTTGTGCCTGCTGCGGCGGTTATTCTTATGGTGGCTTTGATGATTGCGTCAGGCTGCGGGAAGGCCGGCCCAAATCTCACTTATAACAAGTCGGCCAAGAATCCGGTGATAGTCCTGCGCAACCTCCAGGCGCTTGCTCCACTTTACAACCCGGACGCGCCCGTCGCGATTTATTACGGGGACGGGACTGTCGCGTTGAAGAAAGGCGCTTACAGCTATGTGAGCGGCAAACTGCCCGAAGGCGGGCTGGACACCACCCTCAAGGCGCTGTCCGACGAGGGTTTCTTCGAGATGAAGGAGGAATACAAGGGCGCTCCCGTGGCGGGCGGCGTGACGAGCGTGCTCAAGGTCAATCTCGAGGATAAGAAGTACCAGGTAACCGTTGGGAGCGGAGCGGCGCCAACAGGCTGGGACTCGATAACGAAGACCGTGACCAAGCCAGAGCTTCCGAAGACCTCCGTCTATTACCCACCGACGGTACATCTCCACGCGACCCCGTCTGGAGCTGTTGAGGAGGATGTCACGGTAAAGAACTGGCCTGCCGATGCCGGGGACCTCACAGCGGTGGGGGAGTCACCAAAAGGCCTGAATATCTCCGGCGACAAGGCTGAGAACGCGTGGAAGGCGATCGGCGGCACGGTCAAGGGCACGGCCGAGGTCTTCTGGAGGTACAAAGACGATCTCTACGGAAACGTGTACGCCGCGCCTATCTTCACCGGGGTGCCGGAGTAGCGTCGAGGTCACTGCCAGCGCGGGTTCTCGCCGCGAAGCAGCATCTGCTCGTGGATCGTCTCTCCCTCGAGGGGAATGGTTTCACCTTCTATCTCGACCGAGCCCTCCACGTTCGAGCGCCATCGGAAGTAGTAAGGCCTAGCTATGGTCTTGTAGATGGCGCGCCTCAAGAAGAGCGGCAGGTTGGCCATCTCGAGCAGTTCCTGTGTCTCGACTACCTCCTGCACCTTCATGGTGACTTCGCCGGCAGCCGGTTCGCCGGCCGAGCCGAAGGAGACGCGGATAAGGCCCGGGTACGCGTGAAGGTACTTGGGATCCTCTACCCAGTCCCGGTAAGCGGTCGATACGTCCGCAGATTCGTAGACCAGGCGGTCTCCACGGCTTAAAAGGAGCATGAAGGTGCGGTCGTATTCGAGCTTCCTGTTCATTGTGATGTCAGCCCAGATCACGCCGACCTCACCGCAGTGCACGTGGCCCCAGTGCCAGTTGTCGACCACGTGGTAGAGGGGAGCCTCCCCCCAGTTGTGGTCGTGGTAGCCGTGTCCCTCAACCTCGACTTTTCTACCGTGTATGTCGAGTGTCCCCTGCACCCTGGCTCGCGGGAGGGGGGCGAGCCAGCCCATGGTGTTGTAGCGGGGGAAAGGTACGACGTTGACCCCGGTCCCGGGCTTCCATCCAGGGGTCTCCGCCTCGAAGACAAGGTCCACCGCGATGTCCCCGGCCCGCATCTTGACCTCGTAGCGGGGATGCGCGCCGCGAACGTAGCTGTCGCTTATGCGCGCGTCACAGGTCGTATATGAGCCGACAAAGAGGCGCCTCGGCGGGAAGATGTAATGTTTGACGTGTCCACCGTCGGGAGTATAGATGGAGAGCTGCAGCGTGCACTGGCGGCGCCACGGCTTTGCGTAGTTCATGGGCCACATGATGGCCACCGCCGAGTAGCCGTTATCGAAGACGGCGTCGAAATACCACCACTCGTACCCGGCCGGCCCCCGCAGGCGATGTCGACCGTCTTCGTAGGGGAGGATCCCTTGATTCAGTTCTTCACCGCGCCTGCCCGTCGGTACCCCGCGCTTCAAGTAGCGGTTTGTTGCCCCGGGATTTGCCATCTTCATATCTTCTAGCTCCCCGTTTCAAAAAAGCATCTATTGATT
>JAENXM010000277.1 GCA_016649525.1 Actinomycetota bacterium | reverse complement strand
GCTCAACCGCCGCGAGGTGAACACCATAACCGTCGAGGACCCGGTCGAGTACCAGATGGCCGGGCTCAACCAGGTACAGGTGAACACAAAGGTTGGGCTGACGTTTGCCGCAAGCCTTAGGTCTATACTGCGTTGCGACCCCGACATAGTGATGATCGGCGAGATCCGCGACGCCGAGAGCGCGAAGATGGCGATAGAATCGGCCCTGACGGGCCACATGGTCCTGTGTACACTCCATACGAACGACGCGCCATCCGCTGTGACCCGTATGACAGAGATGGGCGTGGAGCCCTTCCTTATCGCTTCCGCGGTCGACGCTGTGGTAAGCCAGAGGCTGGCCCGCCGTCTATGCGTTCACTGCCGCCAGGAGACGACGTACGAGAGCGAGTACCTTAAGAAGATCGGGTTTCCCGTCGATGGTAAGGAAAAAAAGGTTACCCTTTACAAGGCCAAGAGCGGAGGTTGCCCGTTCTGCTCGAGGACCGGCTTCAGAGGTAGAATCGGTCTCTATGAGGTTCTGGGGATGGACGAGGATATAGAGAAGCTGATTGTGAGCACGGCAACCGCCCGGGATATAGGGACTCTGGCCCGGGAAAAAGGAATGAACACTTTGAGGCAGGACGGTTACATCAAAGTCAAGGGGGGGATTACCTCCATCGAAGAGGTCCTGCGTGTTGTGATGTAGGGATTTTGCATTTGTGCTCAATAGAACTTATCGGAGGTGGGCCAGTTGGCAGTGCAAGTTGTCAAACTCGATATAAACGAGATGCTCGAGGAAGTGATCAAGAGGGGGGCATCGGACCTTCACATCACGGTTGGCATTCCGCCCGTACTGCGCCTCAACGGTGTTCTAAAGAGGATGGACCTTCCTAAGCTTTCCAGCAACGATACCCGAGAGATGGTGTACAGCATCCTTACAGCGCGCCAGCGCGAGATCCTGGAGACCAACCTGGAGTTCGACCTTTCTTACTCCGTTCCCGGTAGCGCGCGGTTCAGGGTCAACGCGTATTTCCAGAGAAACAGCGTTGGGGCGGCCTTCCGCATCATTCCCTACCGAATAAAGAGCATAGAAGAGCTCAAACTCCCGTTGATAGTAAAGGAGTTTGCGCGCCTCCCGCGCGGGTTCATACTCATAACCGGGCCCACTGGACAGGGAAAGTCAACAACCCTTGCCGCGATAATCGACCTCATCAACTCGACTCGAGAGGAGCACATAATGACGGTCGAGGACCCGATTGAGTTCCTGCACCTGCATAAGAAGTGCATAGTCAACCAGAGGGAGGTCGGAGCCGATACGCATTCCTTCTCGAACGCGCTCAAGTATGCGCTCCGCCAGGATCCGGACGTGATACTGGTGGGGGAGATGAGGGACCTGGAGACGATATCGACGGCGCTGACCGCGGCCGAGACGGGGCACCTCGTGTTCGCCACCCTGCACACGCAGGACGCGCCGCAGACCATCGACAGGATCATCGACGTCTTCCCGACCTACCAGCAGTCGCAGGTCAGGCTGCAGTTGGCTTCGACCATACAGGCTATTGTCACCCAGCAGTTGATACCCACGAAGGATCGCAGGTCCAGGGTTCCGGCCGCGGAGGTGATGATAGCAACTTCCGCTATACGAAATATGATCCGAGACGCGAGAGTCCATCAGATATACTCGGCTATGCAGGCGGGAGGTCAGCTAAGGATGCAGACGATGGATGCCTCGCTGGCCGCCCTGTACAGGGCGGGGCAGATAACGTACGAGACGGGGCTTGCGAGATCGCACAACAAGGATGACTTCCGGAGGCTCGTTGGACGATAAATCGCGTTAATAGCGTGCAGGATGTGTTTTGTGTTAAATCCTGTTGATAATGTTAAAGTTCAGTGCTAATATTACGGTACTTATACCAGGAATGATCGTTATAGATATCCGGGAGGGATAAAGTGGCTGTCGCATATACATACACGGTAAGGGACCGCAACGGCCGCGAGATAACAGGGTCGCTCGAAGCCGATTCAGCTGACGCCCTGACAGGCAAACTAAGCCAGATGGGCTATTTCGTGGTCTCTATTGAAGAGGTCAAGAAATCCCTGAAAAAGCGAGAAATCCACATCTTTGGCACGAGGGTGAAATCCAAGGATATGACGATCTTCACCCGCCAGTTCGCGACTATGATCAACGCCGGCTTACCCCTTATTAAGTGCCTGAGCATTCTAGCGCAGCAGACCGAGTCCCAGACTCTCTCGGATATCATCACGGACTGCCAGAAGGACGTCGAGTCCGGCCGCTCGCTCTCAGAGGCGCTGTCGAAACACCCCCAGGCGTTCAGTGAACTTTACATCGCCATGGTGCGGGCCGGGGAACTCGGTGGTATGCTGGACGACGTCCTGCTCCGGGTAGCGAACCAGCTTGAGCGAGACGCGGAGATACGGGCTAAGATAAAGTCAGCGATGACTTATCCGTTGGTAGTGCTCGCTATCACAGTTATTGTAGTGGCTGCCATGCTGTTGTTCGTCGTTCCAAAATTCGGAAAGATGTTCACAGAATTAGGTGGAGAGCTTCCCGCCTATACGAAGTTCCTGGTTAATG
>JAENXM010000239.1 GCA_016649525.1 Actinomycetota bacterium | reverse complement strand
AGAATCAGCTTGTAATTCTTTGCCGCACAGGCGAACGCCAACGCTATACCGGTGTTCCCGCTCGTCGGCTCAACTATCGTGGTCTCCTCATCGATGAGGCCTTTCTCCTCGGCGTCCACTACCATGCCGACCCCTATCCTGTCCTTCACGCTGGACAAAGGGTTGAACGACTCAAGCTTCGCATAAGCGACAGCCTTCGCGCCGGCGGTCACCCGGTTCAGCCGGACGAGCGGCGTATTGCCCACAGTCTGCGTGATGTCATCGAAAAGTCTTTTCATCGCCCGCTCCCCTGGTGTTCGTTTCGCTCATTGGTTGATTCTAGCACCTCTTAAAAAAAGTGGGCCCCAATATGCTAACCTTGTTGAATAATTCTCGGCTCGGGCCTGAAAGGAGCAGTTGTGAAGGTCAAGAAGATCGACCATGTAGGGATAGCAGTCAGGGACAAGGATTCAGCCTCGCGCTTCCTCACCGACATGCTGGGCGCGCGTAAGATACTCGACGACAACTGGGAGTACAGGGGCCAGCAGTTCAACTGGGCGTATTTCCTTGTCGGCGACCTGGGCATGATCGAACTGGTTAGCTCGACGGACCCGGACAACTTCATCAACAGGTTCATCGAAAAACACGGTGAGGGGCTGCACCACGTGACGATCCAGGTGGAGAACCTCGACGAAGCTGTATCCTTCCTGCAGGAAAAGGGGATCAAGGTCCTTGATGTCAACAGCGAAGACCCGCACTGGAAGGAAGCCTACATAAGCCCAAAGGACTCTTTCGGTGTGCTCTTCCAGCTCGCGGAGTACGACGAGGAATACTGGGCGTCTTCAGTCTAGAGCTTCATCCCGAAATCGGCGTGCTTCTGTACGAAGCCGAGCTTCTTATAAAAGCCGACCGCTTTCTCGTTATCCACCTCGACGCTTACGTCGAGCTCCGCGCAGTCGAGGGAGCGGGCAAGCATCTTCGCCTCCTCCACCATGCGCCTCGCGATGCCCTTCCCCCGGTACTCTTTCGAGACGACGAGCTCGGTGATGGCGGCGTAAGAGCCCCCGTAGTACAGCGAAGGGAGGATCAAGAGGATGAGGAGGCCGGCCTTTTTCTTGCCTTCCTCGGCGAGCAGGAAAGTCCATTCGGGGGAAGCGAGCATCTTCCTCAAGGTGCTGTACCATGACACGGGGTTGACATCGCCTATCACCCCGATCGCCTCGGCAAGTTCTCGGATGAGGGTGGCCACGTCCTCTTCGTCAGAAAGTGTCGCCTTTCGTATCTCGACCATGAAACCTCCCCGGTAAATCCCGTCCAGGCCAACAAAAAGGATATCACAAATAGCTTCTACCCGGACGACCTACTTTTCAACCGCTTGACAAGATACCAGACGAGGGCGGCGTATGAAAGCGGCGCGGCCATTATGAGCCTGTTGCGGTTGGTCCCCGCGACGTGCCTTTCCCTGCGATCGGGAAGTTCGTCGAACGCCTCGTGCGGCTCCTCCTGGTACCAGTACGCCGTCCCGTCGTAGACGGCCGGCAGGAGGTTGTTGAGTCCGTGGTCGATAGTGACCCTGATGCGTTCTTTGAAAGAGACGGGCATCTCCACGTGGAAGCGGTAACATGATACGGTACGGGTGTCGTACCGGCGCTCGGTCACCCCGTGCGTCAGATGGGTCGAAGGGACAGTCTTGAAGTACCAGGCCCCGTTGAAGTAATCCTCACCGCCGGTGCCGTGCACGCTCGGCTGCTGTGCCCCGTCGATCCAGATCCGTTCCCACCCCTCGAGCATTCCGAGGCCCTGTCCCTCGGGCAGTATGATATGGACCGGATTGGGCCTCCAGGGGTACCCCCTGCCCTGCATGTTCAGGTGGCAGCCGAAGTAGAGCCCTCGCCCCGCCGCATCGAGCACGGTGTAAGGAGGGTCACGCCGAGCCATCTCTTCCTTGTGCCACTGGCAGTGGAAGTACGGGGTCTCGTCGGCGAGCCCGCGCTCGAGCTTGAGGTACGTCACCTGGTAGAAAACCGTCGTCACCGGCAACCTCGACTGGTTCTCCAATGTAATCAGGGCCCTGGTCTGGAAAGGCATCGGGAAGAAGGACAGGTAGGCGCCTGTGGTTATCGCGAGGTAGGCGGATGTGTAGTCCTGCGGTCTTTCAAAAGTCGTCCCGAAGAAGTCCCCCAGCGGCGCCACGACGGACGGTTCCTCTTCGCCGTCCCAGTACATCCGCAGGACGAGGTTGCGTAGGGCGCCGGGGTTTATCATCCGCGGGAGCGTGACCCAGATCCTGGTGATGAGTCCAGGGCCTCCGAGGTCCGCCATCGTGAAAAGCTCCCCCGGCTTCAGGTCCACGCACTTCTTCTGGAACTCGCCCAGTATCCCCGGGATGCCGCCCTTTCTCCGGCCGTAGCTCGCTTCCTGGCAGGTAACACCGTCCCAGGGGCTTATTCCAAGGATGTCCCGGGAAATGTTCAGATACATCGGAATACCTCCTGTTGCTGCGACTCCAAGATTATATCAACGGCGTGCGGCTCCGCCTAACTTCCTAAAACGTTTTAGCGGTGGAGGGATAACGGGCTTTGATTGCCAACAATGTCCAAAAAAGGGATAATAATGGTCCATCAACGTTCCTAGGAGCCCATCGAGCGTCAGCATGGGCTGTAAACAGGAAGAAATGAACCGTACAAAAAAGTTAAGTAGAATATTGTTTACCATCGCGGCCCTGGCCTGCGTCGCTTGTCTGGCCGCCTCGGGGTGCGGCGGTGCCGAGAAGCCCGCGAACGCCCGCGAGAGCGTGCAGGCACTTCTGGACAAGGGCGTAAGGCCGAACGAAATGGGAATGGTCATGCTCCTCGAGTACCATCGCATCGAGGACGATGAAAGCGACTACACCCGCAGCATCGAGAACTTCAAGAAGGACCTCGAGACCCTGTACCAGAAGGGATACCGCCTGGTCAAGTTCCACGACCTGATGCACGGGAAGGTCGACGTCCCCGCGGGCACGACCCCGGTCGTGTTCAGCTTCGACGACTCGACCGAAGGCCAGTTCAGGTACCTGAAGGAGGGCGGCAAGACGGTACTGGACCCGGAGTGCGGGCTCGGGATGATGAGTGATTTCT
>JAENXM010000378.1 GCA_016649525.1 Actinomycetota bacterium | reverse complement strand
CCTATAGCCTGCCGCTGGCCCTCAGGCGTGAAGTTCGGGGGATCGCCGTTCGGCCATCCGATCTCTGTCACCACTATCTCCAGGTTCGGGACCCCGTTCTTAGCGCATATGTCCTTGAGGTAGTCATAGTACCAGCTCCACCACTGGGGGTAATCGTACGAGTGGAGCGCCACCCCGTCGCACTGCGTTGCCAGGCCGACCGCGTGGTTCACGTCGATGGTGGCGCTGCTCTTCGCCGGCAGCGTGACCGCCTTCTGCTGGGTCGTCCCATCGCTGAACATGAAAGTTATCGTAGTGGGAGCCTCTGAATCACCGGGATTCTGAAGTGTCAACCATTCCTGGACGTCCTCGCGCGTTTTACTCTCTGCGAAGTCCCAGGTCTTGCGCGGCTCCTGGGAGCTGAGCTCGACGTCTCCCCCGATATACTTGTTGAGGTAGTCGAAGTTCACCGGGCGCTCCGCCACGATATCTTTCTCCGAGGTGACATTCATCGAGAAGTCCTGGTTGCCCCCGGCCAGCAGTAGCTCGTAGTTCCGAAAGGCCTGGGGTGTACGGGTTATCTCGTCCAACAGGGCACCGGACGCCACGTACGCGTTCGGGTCGACCTGCTTTACCGCCTGGTAGCCCTCCCTGAGCATCCCCATGTAGGACTGGTCGCAGTAACCGGCGTAATAGACCTTCCCGCTCTTGGCGCCCTGAGAGTCGGTGTCCCAGCCCGGTTCCTGCAGAATCTGGTAGTAGTCGACAATGCCCTTGTAACGCTCGGCCACGGCCCTGCAGAAATCGCCGAAGTCCTTGAGGTTCTTGGGCGGCCCCATGCCGGGGTTGTCACCGGGCGTGTTCGGGTTCCAGGCCCATATGGGACACGGCAGGGATATTGTTATAAGTATGCTGTTAACGCCGAGGCTCAACGCGGCGTTTATCTCAGCGTCCGCCGCGCTCCAGTCAAAGGCCCCCTTGCGCGCATCCCGTTCGACGGAAGACCACGTGAGGAAGATCCGGGCGTTCCGCACCCAGGGCCACTCGGACGGCGGGTACTTTGCCTTCAGGTTGTCCTGGAAGCTCTCGCTGAAAAGCCCGAGCACCGCGCGCTTGCCCGGTCCCCTCCCGCTCGAATAATTTATCTCGAAAGTGAAATCATCAAGTCCATGCTTTTCCTCGATGCGGGCTGTGTGTCCACAGCCTGCACAGGACAAACACAGGAGGCATATCAATATCGTTACGAACGCGCGCATTAGTTCTCCTTTGAGCGGGTATTCCTTCCGCTTAACGCTGCCAGCGCCTACATTATATAAAGAATCGCGCCTCTCCGGCACTGGAGAGGCCGGGCTAAATGCTGAATCCCGGCAGTGAGATTT
>JAENXM010000381.1 GCA_016649525.1 Actinomycetota bacterium | reverse complement strand
GGTGCGCCCGAGCTCATACGCAAGGGCACGTTCAACATGGATGGCCAGCTGCCCATCAACCCGTCGGGCGGCGTGATATCGACGAACCCTATCGGGGCTACGGCTTTGATACGCGTCGGCGAGGCGGCCTGGCAGATAATGGGGAAGGCCGGCGACCGCCAGGTGCCGGATGTCAAGAAAGCGCTGGCAACCGGCTTCGGCGGCTGCAGTTGGTCGGACATCATGATACTCGGCGCGGATCTGCCATAGGTCCTAAAGGGAGGTAGAGGTAATGAGCATATATAAGGACAAGCGGAAAGCCACCCATACCCCCGACGGGTACGAGCTTCTGACCCTCGAATCCGGGCCGGTGGAGTACGACTTCCACTGGCACCAGGGGGCCTACTGGAGCAAGTTCCTCGCCGAGATGAGGGACAACAAGCGCTTCATGGGGGTGAAGTGCCCCCAGTGCGACAGGGTCTTCATCCCGCCGAGGAAGGTGTGCGGGCGGTGCTACAAGGAGATGAACGAGTGGGTCGAGGTCAGCGACGAAGGAGACCTGCAGGGCTTCACGGTCGTACGCTTCCCGTATATCGACCCGAACACAGGCGCGCTCATGGAGGTGCCGTACACCGGAATCTGGGTAGACCTGGATGGAGCGGACACGCGCATGATGCACTTCTGTAACGAGCACGACGAGTCTAAGCTCGAGGTGGGGATGAGGATGCGTGCCGTCTGGGAGGACGAGCCGCGCCCGACCTCCATCCACGCGGTGAAGTACTTCGAGAAAATCGAATAACAACGATGGGGTCAGGTCTTGAATCGTGAATTCAAACGCGGATTATTATTTAGACCGGGCTCTTAGCCCGGTTCACTTATCCCGGCCTGAGAGGCCGGGCTTAATAGGCCGGGCCTAACACGCCCGGCTTTTCTTTTCTACTGGCCTTTTTCCTTCTTCAGCCTCTCCGTCTCTTTATCGATCATGCGGTCTCTCACCGCTTCGCCCTTTTTGCCCGTGTAGTAAGTGACAATGTGGATTGCCAGCCCGAGTCCCCAGCCTGCCATGACCCACAGAAACCAGGGATAACCGGCTCCTGTCAGAGCCCAGATGAGGACCAAAAACGCATTGATGACTATGTAGGTCCCTATGTGTTGTAGAAGTTCGACCCTCTCTTTGACTCTCTTTTCCGCCTTTGCCTTTAGGTCGGGCTCCGGGGGTTCGACCGGCGTGAATTCATCTGCGCTCAACTCTCTACCTCCTTTGTCCAGTGGCGCAACAAAGGGGGCCTGACCCCGTTTGTTGCACAAACGCGGATTATTATTTAGACCGGGCTCTTAGCCCGGTTCACTT
>JAENXM010000134.1 GCA_016649525.1 Actinomycetota bacterium | reverse complement strand
GACCGACCTGCTCGAGAGCGAGTTGGAAAAACTGCCTATCGACGGGCGAAGGCTATCTCTGCCCCTCGGCCCCTTCGAGATAGCGACTGTAGTTGCGCTTTAGACCGGCCTCTCAGGCCGGTATATTGGTACCGCCGTTGCTCTTTAGACCGGCCTCTCAGGCCGGGATCTGTGAACCGTTGGGTTGGCGCCTGGGACCGCCGTTGCACTTTAGCCCGGCCTCTCAGGCCGGGATCGGTGAACCGGAATTCACGATTCAAGACCTGACCCCGAGCGCTGAAAGGAAGGCGTAATGGCAAGGGAGATATATTCCCGCGACTGGTACAGGATGACGTTCAAGGACCAGAAGGAGTACCAGGACAGCAAGCTCTCCTACTTTATAAGGACTCAGCTTTACCCCTACAGCCCCTTCTACCGGGAGATGTTCGATGAGAACAAGGTGAAGCCCGAGGACATCCGCAGGGTAGAGGACTTGAGGAAGCTTCCATTCACCTACAAGGCCGACATCGCCCCGAGCGCCGAGGAGCCATCGCGCTTCCAGAGATTCGTCCTTCAGCCCGAGGAAGAGATGATGCGGAAGTACATGCCGCGTGTCCAGTTCGCACGCATGAGGATGGATCGGCTTCTGAAAAGAGAGGAATACGTCAGGAGGAACCTGTGGAGGAAGTACGGTCCCGTTCACATCCAGTTCACGACGGGACGCACCGGCCAGCCGACGCCGGTTCTCTACGCCGCCGATGACGTGGAGAGGATGGCCGAGGCGGGCCGAAGGATTCTTGAGCTCGCGGGCTTCGGCAAAGAGCTGCGCTTCGACGACGCCGTGATCGTCAACGCCATGCCGTTCGCGCCGCACCTTGCCTTCTGGATGGTCGCGAAGGGGCTCGACAGGGCCGGCGTGCTGGCTCTTCACTCCGGTGGCGGCAGGGTCATAGGGACCGAGCGTATCGTATCCGCGGTGGAGAACATGAAGACCACGGGAATCGTAGGTATGCCCGGATACGTATATCACGTCCTGCGGACCGCTGCGGAACAGGGAAGAGATTTTTCCTCGGTCAGGTTGGTCCTGGTCTCGGGGGAGAGGGTCACAAAGGGCATGAAGGAGAAGATGGGCGAGTTCCTGCGGTCGATGGGCGCGAAAAACTTCTATGTGCTAGGGGCGTTCGGCTTCACAGAGGCCCGCAAGAGTTACTCCGAGTGCGCCCCCGACGGCGACACCGGTTACCACCTCTTTCCCGATATGGATTACATAGAGCTGGTAGACCCTGAAAGCGGCGAACCGGTGGGCGAGGGTGAGGACGGCGAGCTCGTCTACACCTGCCTGGAGGGGCAGGGGACCGCGGTCATAAGGTTACGCACCGGTGACTTCGCCAAGGGAGGGATCGTTTATGAGCCCTGCCCTTCGTGCGGCCGTACGGTGCCCCGCCTCGGGAGCGACATCTCCCGCTCCGGTACCGTAAAGGGTTTCTCGCTCACGAAGATCAAGGGAGCCCTTGTTGACCAGTGTGCCTACTTCTCGGTCCTGACGGACCACCCGGAGGTTGACGAGTGGCAGGTAGAGATAAGCAAGGCCGGCGACGACCCGTACGAGGTCGATGTCGTGGACGTATACGTGGCGCCGGAGAAGGGGGCTGACCTCGACAGCCTGCGCTCCAGGCTCGAGCAGGAGCTTCAAACCGCGGCGGCGGTCAAGCCGAACATGATCGAGTTCCTCCCGATGGACGAGCTCGTGAAACGCCTCAAAACGGAGAACGAGATGAAAGATGTCCGTTTTGTGGACAGGCGGCCCGAGACATAAGCGGACCTCCCGAACGACATAACTCACGGAAAACGCCGAACCGTCGTATAATTCCTGTTAGGAAACACTTTAGAAAAGGTGAAATACTTCCGAAGTGAATAACAGGAGTGTTTGCATTGGCTGAGATAGTAAAAAAAACCAAATCGCTTACAAGCCTGCTGATCGAGGACGGGCTGGTAACCCAGGAGCAGTTGCGCGAGGCGCTCGAGGAGAAAGAGGATACCGGCAAGTCCCTGGCGCGCACGCTCGTGGAGATGGGTATCGTCTCGGAGGTCAAGCTCACAGAAGTGCTCGCAAACCACCTCGGCCTGGAGTTTGTCGACCTGGGGAACTTACACGTGGACATGACCGCAGTTGCTCTTCTTGACGAGAAGATCGCGAGCCGCCACCTCACTTTGCCCATCGGCTACGAAGACGACACCCTTATAGTGGCGATGGCCGATCCCACGAACATATTCGCTCTCGACGACGTGAGGATGTACACGGGTCACCAGATAAGGCCTGTGGTGGCGACCAAGGGAGACATGCAGGACGCGATAAGGACTTACTACCGAGACTCGGACGACACCGTCGTCGAGGATTTCGAGACCGATGAGATGGACGAATCCGATCTCGCCGACGCCATAGGCCTGGCGGTGGACGACGCGCCTATAGTCAAGTTCGTGAACTACGTGATAAACGAGGCCGTGACAAGCGGCTCGAGCGATATCCACTTCGACCCGCAGGAGAAGGAGATTATCATCAGGTACAGGGTCGATGGCGTCCTCCACGACATGAAGAGCCTTCCCATCAGGAGTCTACCCGCGCTTACATCGCGCGTGAAGATTATGTCTGAACTCAACATCGCGGAGAAGAGGATCCCCCAGGACGGGCACTATGAGAAGATCGTCAAGGGCAAACCCATAGACTTCCGCGTCGCGGTGCTGCCCACCGTGTTCGGGGAGAAGATAGTCCTCCGGGTCCTGGACAAGTCAAGCATCCTCCTGCATCTGTCCGACCTCGGGTACTCGGGCGATACCCTGGCGACATACGAGGAGGCTTTCCGGAAGCCCAACGGCGCTATCCTTGTGACCGGACCGACCGGCAGTGGCAAGTCGACCACTCTGTACGCGACACTCAACGTATTGAACGATGAGACGAAGAACATCACTACTGTAGAGGACCCGGTAGAGTACCGCCTCGCGGGCATTAACCAGATACAGATAAACCCGAAGGCCGGCCTTCATTTCTCTTCAGCGCTGCGCTCCATCCTGCGCACCTCGCCAGACGTGATAATGGTAGGCGAGATCCGTGACCTCGAGACGGCGCAGGTCGCCATCGAGTCGGCCCTGACCGGACACCTCGTGTTCAGCACGCTGCACACGAACGACGCTCCGGGTGCCGTCACCCGGCTGACCGAGATGGGGATAGAACCCTTCCTCACGGCGTCCGGTATCGTATGCGTGCTGGCCCAGAGGCTGGGGCGAAGGCTGTGCACCTGCAAGCAGGAATACGAGCCAGAGGAGGAGCTCCTCGAACGGCTGGAGTTCCCGCACGAGCCGGGCGAGAAGGTGAAGGTCTTCCGGCCGAACCCCAAAGGCTGTGCGCGCTGCAGCGGGACGGGATACAAGGGCCGGATAGCACTTGTCGAGATAATGACGATGACCCAGGAGATAGAGCACCTGACCATCGAGGAGGCATCGACCGCGGATATCAAGAGGGTCGCGATGGAGCAGGGCATGAAGATTATGCGGGTGGATGGCTGGGAGAAGGTGTTGGAGGGCACGACCTCCATCGAGGAAGTCCTGCGCGTCGTCATCTAGAGGTCCTCAGATCACACGCCTGCATGCCGATATTGTCCGCCCGGCGAGTGGCGAAACCCTGACCACATCACCGGTGTGCGGCGCATGGACGAAAGACCCTCCTCCCACGTATATGCCGACGTGTCCGTTGCCACGGAAGAAGACGAGGTCCCCTGGGGCCAGTTCCGCGACGCTTACAGCCCTGCCGACGCGTACCTGGGAGAAGGTGACCCTCGGCAGATGGACCCCGATCCGCGCGTACACGTAGCAGACAAGCCCGCTGCAGTCGAAGCTGTTAGGGCCGGCCGCGCCCCTGACGTAAGGCTTGCCCAGGTGTTGAAGCGCCAACAGGACCACCATGGTCGCGGCGTTGCCCTGGTCTCCGGCTGTCCCGTTCGATGCGAGTCCCTTGAGCCACGAGGCGCCGACTGCGTCAGCGGGCCAGGAGCCGTAGCTCTCGAGGAGCGCCTCGACATCGACTTCAGCCGCCGCCAGGGCCCTGACCTCTCCCGGCCCGATTCCCAGCCTCCCCAACAGGAGTGAGGGAGGCCTTACCGCCACCTCGACCTGGACTCGCTCACCACCTGGTGAGACCTCGATGCCATCGAGCGAAGCTCCGTTCATGGAGACGTACCTTTCCGCGGCAGGCCGTGGTCCGTCTCCCCTCGCGAAGAGAGGGAAGGCCTCCTGTACGGCCGCCAGCGCGGCCGCGTCCGCCGCGTTCTGTGCCTGGTGCTTTGCCGCGAGGTAGAATCCCACGTCCGCCGCGAAAAGGGAGAGAACAAGTGTTAGCATGATGCATGCCATCAGCACGACGCTTATCGACCCCGACTGGTTGCCTGTCCTTCTAACCGTGATTCCCACCTAATGACCCCTCTCGAGCGCCATGCACGTCGTTTTCTTGAATGTCGCCTGGGGCACGAGGTGACTTACGATCGGTATCAGCAGGGGCATCCTGTACGTGACCGTCACTTTAATCGGGCTGCCCCTGCCGCGGCCCTCGGGGAACTCCACGTCGATGCCGGCGGGTTCGCCTGGAAGCCCCTTCGAAGCGTTTCCCGCCGCTTTCCTGGTCTCTACGACGTCGTTCGTCTCCGCTCCCCGGCGGGCGCCCTCCCTGCTCGCGGCAATGACGACCAGGTAGCAGTTGAGGCCGACGGCCACCTGGCAGACTGCTACTGCTACGAGGATCAGCACCGGAAGCGCCAGGGCGAGCTCGACAGTCGCCTGACCCCGCGAGGCCCGTCTTAGCAAACACACCACCTTCTTAGCGGAAGAGACTGAAACAAGCGGTTATTATCAGGCCGAGCGAGAGCGGAAGCGCGTAAGGCATGCTGATTTCTCGATACCTCGAGCCTCCAGGCCGCTTCAGAGCTTCGGGCGTACGCCATGTTCCCGCTTTGAGAAGGACGAGCCTCTGCCTCAAGCGGGCCGGTGACCTGTCGCGGGCGATCAGAAAAACAATCGCCATTATGCCCCCGAGCGCCGCCCCCACGAGAAACGAGAACCACAGTACGCGCCAGCCAACGAGTGTTCCACTTGCTGCAAAGAACTTCACGTCACCGCCTCCGACCATATGGAGAAAGAACGGCACCAGGAGGATGGACAGCCCGAGT
>JAENXM010000276.1 GCA_016649525.1 Actinomycetota bacterium | reverse complement strand
GCGTCTCCCGGTCCCATAAGCCCTGGCCTCCATGGCCTCGGCGAGACTAATCGCCCTGTCGAGGGAAGCCGTAACGAGCCGTTTGAGCAGTGGAAGGCGGCTCTTGAGAATCTCCCACCGCCCGCCGCTGTCCCTCGCGATTCCCCTCGCCCGATGAGCGTCCAGGATATCCGATGCATCCCTCATCGCCGTCGGCACCATCCGCAGGGATAGCGCACTCAGGAGCGCCGATCGGGAGCCCCTGCCTTTCAAGAGCCCCAGCGCGCGGTCGGGGTCCATTATGAGGGAGATGAGGGCGAAGGCCCATATGACGGCCGCAAGTCTTAGCGCCATCCCGGCGCCGAACGCGATCGCCTCGATGGTGATGTCGAGGCGGCCCAGGACGGGGATCTTCGGGCCGCGCCAGAGCACAGTGGTCCCCGCCCGTGAGACAAGGGGATTTATGACCAGGGCTGCCAGGCCAATGAACAGGCACACTTTCCACCACGAAAACCACTCCGTGAATACTCCGGCGGCCAGGGCCAAAAGCGCCGTGGCAATGATTATCGAAAGCTGGTAGAAGGGATTGTCGTCGAGGAGCGCCAGGGCGACCAACGCGGCGACCAGGATCATCTGGGTTGCGGGATGGGACTTCTGGAGAAGGCTTCCCTTGTACCTGTAGACGGGTATCATAAGCGCGCACCTACCTCGGAAGCGGGTATGTCTTCCCGCTCGATCCCACGACGACCCCTATCTTCAGCTTGAGGGCCTCCGGTTGTGATACCAAGAGGCGAGCGGCCTGACTCGCACCGGCCTCACCCGTGCAGATTACGAGCCAGGTGGGTGAGGGGTCACCGATTCCCGAGCTGCTCGCCACGACCGCGGCCACGAGGTCTTCGCCCGTATTGGAGGTCTTTCCTTCGCTGTCGAGGGAGATAAGCTTTTCCCCATCAAGGGCGAGGAACGTACCGGACCTCCTGGAACCGTCGAGCAGGCGCCGTATCCAGTCATTCCCCGCTGCCTCCACGGTCGTGCAGACCGCGATAACGGGGCCTTTCGCCTCGGCCCCGGGCTGCTCCTCGAGGTCTCCCGAGTACTGGACCGCCGCCCCCTGGTTCTCCAGGAAAGTACCGATCTCCCTCGCAAGGCTCTCGAGTTGGTCACTGAGGAGCATGGTGGTTGCGGACTTATTCCGGGAATATCCCCGGGCGAACGGACTCGGGTAAGCACCGACGACTGTCGGGATGAAGTTCTTCTCGTTCCATGCGTGATAATCCCACCAAACGTGGTCGTCGGCCTCGACCTCGTATTCAGGCGCGCCGACGTTGGCGAGCACACCGTTGACGTAGAAAAACCAATCGTTCCCCCCGCCGGCACCCGGGGAACGGCGGAGCCCCTCGATGGAGGAGACAAAGCCGCCTCCGTATTCCGTCTCGACATCGGCAGCCCTTTTCAGGACGTCCATCACGGAATCGCCACTGCGTGCTTCAACGCTCCTGGATTTGATGATCACCTTCCCGAAGTTGCGGGTGATGCTCACGGATAGTTCGGCGCCGCCCCTGCCGCTCTTGGCCCAGGGCATCAGCGTGCATCCGCGTAGAGCAATGAAGACGACGCCGATCACCGCTACCAGCGTTACCAGTATTACGAGTGTCCTCTTCGCTGTCCTGCTCAACTCTGTTCCTCTTTTAAGGTAGGGGAATCCGTCCCCCTCTGTCTGTCTTATGCCCTAGGGCGTTTCTGTGAACCCCAGGGACGCACCCCCTCCGACGTAGCCGCCGGTTGAGAAGTACATCGGCCTCTCGACGACGATGGGTACGCCTGAGGTGACCTCGAACGAGACGTCCTTGCCCTGGCCTACAACCTCATTCACGCGGATTGTGTGCCGGGAGTTACCGGCGACCGTGACCTTCTCGGTCTTCGTGTCGTTTGCCCCATCCTGGTTGGTTATATACTGGACCGTCACCTCGATGTCCTGGAAGTGGGGGTTGCTGATGCACAGATAGGTCTGGAAGCCGGGACGTGTCGTTCCCTCGGCGAAATACCACTTATAAGCTGCGTACTGCGCACCTATTGTGTTATGGCCGCCACCCCAGAGCGCACCGGGGAGCCCGACCGGCTGGTACTGGAAGTACATCGGGCGCTCGGCGACGAGCGGCCGGTCGGAGTCCACCTGCATGCTCAGGTCTGTCTCTGCTGCCACGTCGTCGTTGACGCTCACGGTCACCCGTGAATTCGCCGGTACAGTCTTGCTCTTGGTAATCACACCCCTGTCGAAGGTCAGATACCGTATATTGGCCGTTGCGTCTTCTCCGCCCGGGTTCATCAGGCACAGCCACTCTCTGAAGTTGTTTCTGGTGGTGCCCTCCGCGAAATACCAGCTGGTCCCGGCCTGGTCCGTGCCCGTGGAGTTGTGCACGCCATCCGGGCTTTCGCCCAGGATAGGGTTCGGGTCCTGGAAGTACATCACCCGCTCGGCTACTATATCCCGGTTTGCCGTGACCGCTATCGAGACGTCCTGCCCGGCTCCAGCGTTCAGGTTGACGTCTATCGTCTTCCGTGATGTCGCCGGGATGGTGATGTTCTCGGCCGTCGG
>JAENXM010000138.1 GCA_016649525.1 Actinomycetota bacterium | reverse complement strand
GTCCAGGAGCACGTCAGGAAAATCGCCGATGCGCACCCGGCCGTCCTCATAATCAACCAGGGGTCATGGACGTTCCCGTACGACTCTATAGACGCCGTGAAGCTATTCTCAAAGCTGACCGCTAACCCGCCCCGTCTGGTCATGTTCAGCTACAAGGATACGGAGGTCCCGGGCCTCGTCGCGGGTATGTCCGCCGGTGGCGGCCTCAAGCGAATAGGCATTCCTTTCGTCTCCTGCTACGGCAAGATCGACGAGGACCCGACAATTCTCGACCGTCTCGAGGACATCCTCGAGTTCTACCGCGCGGGGTGGGAGGCTGTCCCCGCCGTATTGCAGGTGCTGGATAAGCTCCCGTTCCAGAAGTACCTCGCGCTCGGCGGCATGAGCCTCAAGATGTCCACGACCACTGCTGACGTGGACCAGTGGCAGAAGGTATTCGGGATATCCTACGAGGCCCTCGACCAGTCGGAGCTGACCGACAGGGTCATGGACATGGTCGAGTGGGAAGGCAAGCCCGGCGTGAGTGCCTATAAGATATCGGACACCCGCGTCTCCGATTCAGCATCTTTCTTGATCGACGAGGGACACGGCTCGTTCGATTTCACCCGCGAGAAGATGAGGGGGCCGGAGAAGTTCGTACTCCAGCTTGCCTACTACTACGCGGCGCTCGACCTGATCGACGAGCTTGGAGTGACGTTCGCTGGCATAAAGTGCCAGGACGAGCTAAGCGCAAAGTTCTGCACCGTTTGCCCCGCTGCAGCCTTCCTGAACAACGACGTCGGCCCGGACGGCAAGGTTAAAAGGATAATCCCCGTGGCCTGCGAAAACGACATGGACTCATCGCTGAGCCAGCTTCTCCTACATCTTCTGACCGGCGAGCCGGCCGCTTTCGGGGACTTCCGCGACGTGGAGGACGGAGTGCTCGCTATCATCAACTGCGGCCAGCACCCTCCATACTTTTTCGGTGCACCAGGGGAAGACCCCCTCTCAAAGCTCGACCGGACTGAATACCTCGGACAGGAATACTACTACGCGGCGGGCGGCAGCGCGGTGAGGGGAAGAACTCCGGCCGGCCAGACGGTCACAGTAGCCCGACTGGGGCGGCAGAACCTGCGCTACGAACTTGTAGCCACAGTGATCGAAACATTGGAAGTCGACCCGTCAGAGCACGAGCGCTATACGCCATCCTGGCCGATCCTGAAGGGAAGAACACCGGTCAGCGACGAGGTCCTGATCGATGCCTGGCCGTGCAACCATCTGGCGTTCACCTACGGCGACCTGACCGGCGCTCTCGCGGAGCTGGCCCACAGGCTCGACATAGGCTACCGCATCTTCGACCGCCACGGTAAGGAGTACCGCAAACCGTTCTAAAGCGGTTCCACTGTCAACGCAGCCTACTTACAGGCGACGAACTGAACCCGCCTCGTGTCCTCACCCACACCCCCAAGGTCCTTTGCGTCAAAGGCATCGACCTTTGAGAATCCCGCTTTCCGAAGATACTTGAAAAGAATCTCGAGGTCGTAGGCTCTCTCCCTGTGCACTTCCTCGCTCATGCTGTAGATTCGGTCATCGGCTTTGATGAAGTTCGTCATCCTTACCGTGTTGGTACGGGCCTCGGGGTCCCAGCTGGTCTCCCAGACTGAGAATGAGTCGCTCAATCGATGAAACAACACATCGTCGCCCCATCCCTCGGCGAGCTCTCGCGTCGTGTTGATGTCGAATACAAGATAACCATCGGTCTCGAGCGACTTCGCGAAGCGCCTGAGGGTCCCGGCAAGCTCTTTCTCTTCGAGAATATAGTTGAGGGAATCGAAGTTGCAGGTAATCAGTTCTACCTTCTCCGGCAGCTGTAGCCCCGTGAAAGACTGTTCCAGGAAAATGACTTCAGATGAGTATTCCCTGCCGCGCGCAACCTCTAGCATCCATGGAGATATATCGACCCCGTAAACGCGCTCGCAGACGCTGCTCAAATACTGTGCCGCCAGACCCGTGCCGCAGGCGATGTCCGCGCACACGCGGAACCCGATGCCGTATCTATCTGTGAGCTGAACGAAGTTCTCTAGCCAGCACTCGAACGCCGTGTTCCCCACCAGCTCGTCGTATATGCTCGCGATCTCGCGGTAGGGCCGCCTGTCACCCGGGACTTCCACTGCCTTCTCCAATACGGGAATAATGTGTATCCACGAACTTGCCCCGAAAGTTCATACACAGTAACATGACAATCGTATCTATCCCAAATGTGTTGATAGACTACGAGAATGAGGGAGTTCGGGCAGTCCCACTAAGTACCGAGGGGCCCGAGTAAGGGAAAGGAGCGCAAGCCCATGAAGGCCAAGAAGGTCAAGAAGCTAGAGAAGAAAGCCAAGAAACTGGATAAGAAGGCCGGGAAAATCAACAAAGAGTCCGCCAAGGCCACGAAAAAAGCGGAGAAGGCACGGAGCAAGCTGCCCGAGGCCTGAACCCGTATTCGGTCTTCCGCGCTTTCCGTCGCATAAACACGGCATCCCGTTCTCGGCGTAACAGCAGTTTCAGGAGGAATAAAGTTGAGAGAGTGCAGCAAATGCGGCTTTCCTTTGAAAGTAGCCCGGTTCTTTGAATGGCGGAACGACGGCACCATCATCAGCACCGACCGCGCGAATACCAAGGCACAGATCACATTCCTCGAACTGGGTGAGCTCGAGAAGCTCTTTGAGGTCCTGTCCGACACCATTAAAACCCCCGTTGACCCGTTTATGATCCAGGCGCAGAAGAACATCGGAAAGGCCATCAACGCGAATCTGCCCGTGAGACATATAAAGAGGATTCCCAACAACCGCTTCTTCCGTCCCCAGTGGTTCGTGAAGATGATGGTGAGACTCATAAGGGAGGATATCGCCCTGCTGGGCGACGGCATCCTGAGTCTTGACAGCTACAGGGCAGGTCACTCCCTGGACCTGCGTTTAGCGAACCCTTGTCTGTTACCGATGCTCGTTGGAAGCTCGATCGGTATCTACGAATCCGTTGAGAAGATGCCGGGAGTCGATTTCGAGTACGGGCTCGAAGACGGAGACCTCGTCATACACATGAGACACGGCGAGAAAACGCCTGAGTCTGAAAGCCGGCTTTACCTGGAAAAAGTGGAGCCGAGCACGGGGATGCTCGACTACGAGAGCTGCCCCGCCTGCGGTATTCCAGTGATGGTAGCCTATACATTCGAGTGGGACATCGATAAGGGCATCATAATCAACCGCCTGACCGGAAAGCGGAAAGTGGTCGTCTCTGTACAGTCCGTCAACGCGATTCTCAGGGAGCTCGAGAACGAGCTCGGTGCAGAGATCCCGGGGATCCTCTACGACACCCAGAAGGACCTGACAAAGGTCTTACTCCTCGATGAGAACACCGAGGACCTGGACGGTTTCTGGAAACGTCACCTCGAATACCTGGCACTGCGCGGACTCGGTTACCCCCTGCACTTCGAAAGGGACGAGAGGTCCGTCTCCGTAGGTATCGGCAACGCCTATAACCAGGTCCTATTCGCCGCAAAAATCGCCGCTGCACTGGAAGTGTCGACAGGCCTTCCTTCGGAGATCAGCTGGGTGACTCGCGAGGGAGGGCACGGCTCATACACGATATCCGTTTGACGCTTGACGTTATGGAGGATCAGGTCGGAATAAAATCCTCTTCCCTGACAACCTCCATGCTGATTGCACCCTCCGAGCAGACAACCTGGCAAAGACCACAGCCCATGCACTCTTCCTCGTCAACAACCACGACTTCCCTTTCGTCGTTTAGGACCATCGCCCCGAAGTAACAGCGCTCGAGACAGTCGCCGCAGCCGTTGCAGAGCTCCTCGTCGATGCGGGCGGTGAACCTGCTTGGATCGCACAGGTGCAGTTTCTTGTTGATGATCAACGGGAAAGTCATGCAGCAGTCCTCGCAGCAGTTGCAGATGAAGTGGGTGTCCTCCGCCCTGTTCATGGTGGTGTGGATCAACCCGGCCTCCTCGGCCTTCCTGAGTAGAGCGAGAGCCTCTTCCTTGTCTATCTCGCGGCCCGAACCCCTGTCGATGGTGTACTCGCCCGCTTTGCCTATCTGCAGGCAAATCTCGACCGGCCTGTCGCATTTCCTCGCGGTCAGGCGGCACGTGCAGTTTGTGACCGCAATCGTACCGGACTCCTCTATCATCTGCCGGACGTCCTCATAAGCGAGGATCTGCTGGCGGCCCCCTACCGTCTCCCCCACGGGCACTATGCGGGCCACCGGCCTGGGCAGTATCTTGTCCACGATCTCTGAAAAGGCGGGCCACTCCTCCTCCATGAAACGCTGCCAAAGGTCCAGGTATTCCCTCGGCGCCTCCGGCCAGAGGATCGAAGCGTCATGGAACTGCATCAGGTCCCTGCAGAGCCGGTATAGCGTTCCCTCGGGCGTCTCCTTCTTGAACACCAGTCCCTTCCGGAACAGGGTATCCAGCATGCCCTGGATCTCCTCCTCGCTCTTGCCGTAACTCTCAGCCATGCCCTTTGCTGTCCCCGGGAGGGCCAGAAGGAGATCGGCCTCCTCCAGACCGGCTATCATCTCGAATAGAGAAGGTATCAAGTCGGAGTTTCCCATGAATATCTTCTCCGCCAGTGCATGGTACCGCTCTTCATCTGCCATCTCGATGACTCCTTTCCGTAAATCTCTTACAGTCGATGCTTATTAAAGACGCTATTCCTGCCCCTAATATTTATCAACCATCGAGCAGCGCTTCTTGTCTCTTCGCCTATCGGGTCAACGTGTGAGGGCTATACGAGAATTTCCTCCGCGGTCTTTATATAGATGTCGTGATCCCTCTGGCCGAAACAGCAGCATATCACCTTCTCGAGCGTGGAATCCTTTTCCAGGAACTTACTTATCTCGCGCATGGTGATTACAGTTGCCCTGTCGATCGGGAACCCGTAGACGCCCGTGCTTATGGCGGGGAAGGCAATCGACTCAAGCCCGTTCTGTACTGCGAGCTCCAGGCTGTTCCGGTAGCAGTTAGCCAGCAGTTCCTCTTCACGGCTCTTCCCCCCGTGCCAGACCGGTCCCACGGTGTGTAT
>JAENXM010000327.1 GCA_016649525.1 Actinomycetota bacterium | reverse complement strand
ATCTTCTGACCGCCCGACTCCTCCTGGTCAATCAAGACGGGCCTCCTCCCCGGCCGTCCTGCAGCTTCTCATTCGCCTTGCTCCTTATGACCGGGTCACAGCGCGTGAAGAGATAGACTTCTTTGAGCATCCCCCCGAGCACCTTCTCCACCTTGTTCTCTTTTATACCGGTAGTGAGGGATACGAACTTCACCATGTCGGAGTGCATCGAATGCAGCTGTGAGGATAAGACCATGTCCGACGGTCCCCTGCATCCCATGCATCTCGAGCCCCGTGAAGGACAGACAGCGAAGCACCCCCCGCGGGTTATCGGGCCGAGGCACAGGAGCCCATGGTTGAGCAGACAGTCCTCTGGTGGCAGTCCGGCGCCAGGGTGGGCGCTCCAGGATTTTACCGGCTTCCTCTCAACTCGCCTGATGCACTCGGAACACACGGTGCCGTCATAGTGAAACGGGGCGTACCCTTCCAGGACCGATTTCAAGGCCTCGAAGAGGACCTCCGGGGTCGGCGGGCACCCCGGCACGTAGAGGTCGATGTTCATGCAGGAATCGAGGGGTTCGACCTCCTCCAGCAACTCGGGCAGTTCACTGTCTTTTCCGAGAGAGGCGACTTCCTCGGACAGCGGCGCCATCCCCGGGATGCCGCCGTGCACGGCGCATGAACCTACAGCGAGCACCTTCCGGCTCGTGCGAGAGACCTCGCGGGCTATGTCGAGCTCCTCCAGGTTCCTTATGCCGCCGGTCGCTATGACAACATCGGATGGAGAGATGTTACGCCGATCGGCCAGCAGGCTCGAGAAAGATATCGTGTGTTCGCCGAGCAACGACAGCAGCGGCTCGCCGACAGACAGAAACGAGTTCAGACAACCGCCGCACGCGCAGAAGTCGACCGTGGCGATGTACATCAGTCCTTCATCTCCACAAGTATCTTGCATGCGCGCGGGCCGCAGTGGCCGATTCTTATCTCCAACCTGTGCCCCATGATCCGCTCGAGTGACCCCGCGATGTAGCCATGAAGCGCCTGGCAGAGAATGCCTCCCTGTATGGAGCCGGAGTCCCGGGCAAGGGTAAGCAGAGGGCATCTACGGAAGAGTAACCACGTGGCCCTTGTCGGACCTTCTTTCATCCACAGTCCCTCCTGCCCTGGGTCGCGCCACCGCTCGAACCGCCATGCCTCTTCACCCTCGGAAAGCACGATCGCCAGGGCCTCGTCGAGGCCCGGGACGCGCCTTGCGGCATAGCCTTCACGGCGCCCGACATCCCGGCCTGACTGGTACATTATGGCCGGTGCCCCCCTCCCGAGGACACCTTCCCCGGCTGCGTCTATTATTCTCGCGACCCTCATAAGAGCCCGCAAATGGGCAAGGTCCCTTTCACCTGAGAGATCCGGAGGCTCAAGAAGTTCGAATTGCATACTCGAGGTCAACCTTTCTTGCCCTGCTCCTCTTTCCACTTGAGGAACTGCTGGTAGTCATTGGTGAAGCTGTGCTTCCCCTCCGGCGATGTCAAAAGGTAATAGATGTAACTCGTTGACGCGGGATAGAGCGCCGCCCTGATGGACTCGAAGCCGGGGCTGCATATGGGGGCCGGTGGTAGCCCGTCGATCCTGTAGGTGTTGTAAGGTGAGTCCACCTGCAGGTCGTCGTAGCTCAGGGCCTGCTTCCATTTCCCGAGCGCGTACTGCACCGTAGCGTCTATCTGCAGTTTCATCCCGGCCTTAAGCCGGTTGTAGATGACAGAAGCGATGACAGGCCTCTCCTCGGGTAGCTTCGCCTCTTTCTCGATGAGCGAGGCGATTATCAGGGTCTGGTAAGGGCTCATCCCCCGTGTCGCAGCCCTCGTCCAGTCAAGCCCCTTCATCTCCTCCTGATACTGGGCAAGCATCATGTCCATAAGGCCCCTGGCTGAGGTCTTCTCTGTGACCGTATAAGTCTT
>JAENXM010000155.1 GCA_016649525.1 Actinomycetota bacterium | reverse complement strand
CGCGAAGAGCCCCGCCACGCGTGCCAGGACACCCGGCTTGTTCTCCACCAGGACCGAGAGAGTGTGCTTCACGTCTAACCCCCAATCATGTCGTCCAGCGACGCACCGGGCGCCACCATCGGAAACACGTTCTCCTCTTGCTCAACGATGAAGTCGATCATGACAGGTCTTTTGGCCTTCAGTGCTTTTACGAGAGCCGGCTCGACCTCGGAAGGCTTTGTAACCCTTATCCCTATCGCGCCGTAAGCCTCAGCCAGCTTCACGAAATCAGGGGACTCTCCACGCCTGAGAGAGCTCTCAGAGTAACGCTTGTCGTAGAACAGCTCCTGCCACTGCCTGATCATACCGAGGTACCCGTTGTTTATTATCGCAACGATGACGGGGACGTTGTTGAGCGCTGCCGTCGCCAGCTCCTGCGAGTTCATCTGGATCGAACCGTCCCCTGCTATGTCTATAACCGTCGCATCCGGGCAGCCGATCTTCGCGCCTATGGCTGCCGGCAGGCCGAAGCCCATGGTCCCCAGGCCTCCCGACGATATGAAGTGGCGCGGCTTCGTCGATTTGTAGAACTGGGCGGCCCACATCTGATGCTGCCCGACATCGGTCACTATGAGCGCCTTGCCCTTCGTTATCCGATACATCCGGTCGATCACGAACTGCGGCCTGAGCCCCCCCTTCGGGATCACAAGTGGATATCGCTTCTTCCACTCCCTTATCTGCTGGTGCCATTTCTTGAGGTCGCTTCCCGCTCCGACCTCGACCTTCGGCTTGAGGGCGGCGAGGAGCTCCTTGAGAACACTCCTCGCGTCACCGACTATCGGGACATCGGCCTTCACGTTCTTGCCTATCTCGGCGGGGTCTATGTCTATGTGGATGACCCTCGCGTGCGGTGCGAACGTATCCAGCCTCCCGGTGATGCGGTCGTCGAACCTGGCGCCCACCGCCACGATAAGGTCCGTCTCCATCATCACATAGTTGGCGTAGGAGGTACCGTGCATCCCGAGCATCCCGAGGGAGAGGCGGTGGGTCTCCGGGAAGGCCCCCTTTGCCAGCAGTGTAGTGGTCACCGGGAAATCCAGCAGGCGTGCGAGCTTCCTGAGCTCCTCGGATGCGCCTGACGATATGACGCCGCCGCCAGCGTATATGACCGGACGCTTGCTCGTGAGAATCAGCTTCGCGGCCTCTTTTATCTGCCTGGCGTGCCCTTTCGTGGTGGGCCTGTAGCCGGGGAGGGTCGTTATCTTATCCCGGTACTTGAAATCGAGCTCACCCCTGGAGACATCGACGGGAACGTCTATCAGAACCACTCCGTTCCTGCCTGTCGAGGCCAGGAGGAATGCCTCCTGGACGACCTCGGGTATCTCGGCCGCGTCCTTGATCAGATAGTTATGCTTGACGACGGGAAGGGTGATGCCCGTCGTGTCCGCCTCCTGGAACGCGTCGGTGCCTATTACGTGCGTCGCCACCTGCCCGGTGATCGCCACCATGGGAACTGAATCCATCCCGGCGGTGGCTATGCCCGTCACCAGGTTGCAGGCGCCGGGGCCACTGGTCGCCATGCAGACCCCGACTTTTCCCGTGGCGCGAGCGTATCCGTCGGCCGCGTGCGCGGCCCCCTGCTCGTGCCGCGTCAGTATGTGCTTGATCTTCGAGTCGAGCAGCACGTCGTATATCGGAAGCACCACACCGCCCGGGAACCCGAATATTACCTCGACGCCCTCCTTTTCAAGGCTCTTGATCAACGCCTGCGCTCCCGTAATCCTCTCTTTATCCGCCACAGCTACTCCTCGAATGTCGCCGGGTCAACCACCGCGCCGCCAGCGCCGCTTCCGACTAGCATCGCGTATACGGCCAGCAGGCCCTTTTTCTCTTTTCTTCGAGGCGGTGCCCAGCCTTCCTTCCTTCGGGCCAGCTCCTCCCCGGAGACCGCCAGGTCGAGCCTGCGCATGTCCACATCGACCTCTATCGTGTCCCCGTCCTTTACAAAGGCGATAGGGCCTCCCGCGGCGGCCTCAGGTGAGACGTGCCCTATCGAACCGCCCCGCGTGCCTCCGGAGAAGCGGCCGTCGGTCACCAGGATGACCTCGTCATCAAGCCCCATGCCAGCGATCGTCGCGGTAGGCATAAGCATCTCCCTCATGCCCGGACCGCCGCGCGGTCCCTCGTAGCGTATAACGATTATGTCGCCTGGTTCTATGCCGCCGCCTCTTATGACCTCTATCGCTTCGTCCTCAGAGTCAAAGACACGGGCGGGGCCTCTGTGCATTTTCATCTTCTGCCCCATCGCCGCCTCCTTGAGCACAGCGCCATCGGGGGCAAGGCTGCCCTTGAGCACCGCAAGTCCTCCTCTCGGCTCGTATGGCCGCGTGGCAGGCCTTATGACCTCATGGTCAAGACTCCTCGCGCCGTCGATATTATCGCCCAGCGTCTTCCCGCTTACCGTCATGGCGTCCATTTCGACACGGCCGATGCTGTCTAGCTCCCCGAGCACCGCGGATATACCGCCTGCGCGGTGAAGGTCTTCCATATGGAACCTGTTCCCTCCCGACGGAGCGATACGGCAGAGGTTCGGCGTGCTCGCGCATATGCTGTCCACTTCAGTGAGGTCGATCTCTATTCCAGCCTCCCTCGCAATCGCGGCCAGGTGCAGGAGCGAGTTCGTCGATCCGCCTATCGCCATGTCCACCACGAGCGCGTTCCTGAACGCTTTTTCGGTCAGAATCGAACCGGGCTTTAAATCACCCTCTACCAACCGGACCAGCGCCGCCCCGGTCTTCCCGGCAAGCTCCAGCCTCCCGGGGTCCACCGCCGGTACCGTCCCGTTCCCCGGAAGCGCCATCCCCAGTGCCTCAGAGAGGCAGTTCATGCTGTTCGCGGTGAAAAGGCCCGAGCAGCATCCGGGTCCCGGACAGGCGCACCTCTCGTACTGTTCCAGCTCATCGTCACTGACCGAGTCATCGGCCGAAGCTTCCATTACCCTGATAAGATCGAGGTTCGTATCACCGAGCCGGCCCGCGAGCATCGGGCCCCCGCTCACCATCGCGGCTGGCACATCCATCCGTGCCGCGGCCATGAGCATCCCTGGAACGACCTTGTCGCAGTTCGGTATCAGCAATACACCGTCCAAGGCATGAGCCTCGACCATTATCTCTACCGAATAGCTTATGACCTCTCTCGAAGGGAGGGAGAACTTCATTCCCCGGTGGCCCATCGAAAGCCCGTCGCAGACTGCGATCGTGTTGAAGAGGAACGGCGTTCCGCCCGCGGCCCGGACCCCTTCCATCGCCCTGCGGTTCACCTCTTCCAGATGCATGTGGCCGGGGACGAGGGTGTTCGCGGAACCGGCTATCCCGATAAACGGCCTCGCGATCTCCTCATCCGAAAGGCCGAGGGCGCGAAGAAGCGAGCGGTGTCCTGCCCTCTCGCGCCCTTTCTTGACTGCATCGCTTCTCATCATCCCGCCTCTATCGCATCTACCATCGCTTTCGCCATCTCGCTGGTCTTCGCCTCGCCGCCGAGATCGTAGGTCACCGTCCTGCCCTCACCGATGACCTTCGACACCCCTTTGAAAACTCGCTCGGCGGCGTCGCTCTGGCCGATGTGCTTTAGGAGCATGTAGCCGGAAAGTATCTGCGCCGTGGGGTCGACCTTGTCGAGTCCCGTGTACTTCGGCGCGCTCCCGTGGGCCGGCTCGAAGACGGCCATCTCGTCGTCGCCCAGGTTCGAGCTTGGAGCGACACCGAGCCCCCCGACCAGTCCCGCGCAGAGGTCGCTTATTATGTCCCCGTACAGGTTCGGCATCACCATGACGTCGTAGATATGAGGCTTCTGCACGAGTTGCATGCACATGTTGTCGACTATCCGCTCCTCGAACTCGATGTCCGGGTACTCCTCGGATACCTTTCTCGCGGTATCCAGGAACAACCCGTCCGTCATCTTCATGATGTTCGCCTTGTGGACCACTGTGAGCTTATTCCTCTTCTCTTTTCTGACATACTCGAAGGCGAACCTTACAATCCGCTCCGAGCCTGCCCTCGTGATTATCTTTATCGACTCGGCGACGTCGTCAGACACCATCCGTTCGATACCCGCGTACAGGTCCTCCATATTCTCCCGGACCACGACCAGGTCGACGTCCTTGTAGGGCGCGCGTACCCCCTAGATGTAGATCGCGGGGCGAACGCAGGCGTACAGGTCGAGCCTCTTGCGCAGCTCGACGTTCACGCTCCTGAATCCGCTTCCTACCGGTGTCGTTATCGGCCCCTTGTATGCGACCCCGTTCTCCCTGATGTTGTCCAGGACCTCTTCCGGCAGGGGGGTACCATATTTCTCCATCACGTCAGCCCCGGCTGCCTGCCTGTCCCACTCTATTTGTGCGCCGGCGGCCTCGAGTACCGCGACCGCCGCATCGACAAGCGAAGGGCCGACCCCGTCACCGGGTATCAGCGTCACTTTCCGCCTTGTCATCTTCCCTCCAACTTTCGACTATTCCTTTACCTCGATGGAAAAACCGCCTTGGTCCTTCATGTAGGGAATGAGACCGCCCTCTTTAAGTATATCAAGCATCACTTCCGGCAGCGGGTCGCACCCTATCT
>JAENXM010000369.1 GCA_016649525.1 Actinomycetota bacterium | reverse complement strand
GCGAGCTGTACCGCCACGAAACCGACGAGCATCAACGCTATTATCAGGATGAGGAGCCCCAGCTCCCGGTTGCGTTCGCGGATCGTTCACACCCCCTGGGCCGGAGCCGCAGCAGCGGCCACTTTCAGCTTCACGGCCGAACCCTTCTCAACCCTCGTCCCGGCCTCAGGCTCCTGGACCAGGACCACGTACTGGGCCGGGTCCGGTGGGCTTACGACGTCGGGCTCAGTCTCGAGTCCCGCCTGTTCCATCATCGCCTGCGCCTCCGCCAGGCTTTTCCCCTCGACCGCGGGCACAATGCTCGAGTTTTGCTCCGCCTCGCTCGCGAGCGACTTTATCGTGGCCTCCGCGTCCTCGCGTGATTCGGGGTCGAGCTTGTCCTCCACCCTGCGCCGTCGCTCCTCTGGAAGGAACTTCACCTCTATATCGGTCTCTCGCTCTACCTTCGCGAGCTTCCAGAAAGGAAGGCCGTGGAATAAGGTCACCTTTCCGCCTTTTACTCCCACGAAGTAGGTCCTGTTGTAGAAATAGAAGCCGATGCCGAAGACAAGGCCCAGGCACAGAAGCAGGACGAGGAACACGATTAGCAGACCGGCGTGCGCCTTTATCCTGCTTCTCGGCTTTGCCTCTGCAATGCCCTCGGCGGGCAAAGCCTCGCGACTCACCGTCTCGCGGGTGACGCCTGTAGGGGCGGCCGCGAACGGCTTCGCGTAGCTCGTCAGCACGACGGAGACGTTGTCGGCCCCGCCCGCCTCGAGCGCCAGGTCGACCAGCCGCTTGACCGCCGCCGCGGGCTCCGTTTCCCCCGCGAGGACCTGCTCTATCTGCCGGTCTTCGACCATGGAGTAGAGGCCGTCGGTCACCAGCAGGAACTCGTCGCCCGGCATGACTTTTACGGCCATCAGGTCCACATCGACTTTGGGATTGAGCCCGAGGGCGAAAAGGATGATATTCCGCTGGGGGTGGACCCTCGCCTCTTCTTCGGTTATCTCCCCTTCCGCCACGAGCCTGGCTACGAAAGAGTGGTCGCGCGTCAGCCGCATGAGCCTGCCGCCCCTGAAGATGTATGCTCGTGAATCGCCGACGTGGCCGAAGTAAACGGTGTCGCCCTCGCGGTACATCATGGTGAGAGTCGTACCCATGTCGTGGTACTTCGCGCTCGAGACGGCCTTCTCGTGGACGGCCGCGTTCGCGGCCTCCACCGCCCTCTTTACGAGCTCATCGCCCCCGATGAGCCCCAGGTTGTCCTCGACGTACTGCCTGACGACGGAAAGCGCGAGCGAACTCGCCACCTCGCCCGCCTGGTGACCCCCCATACCGTCGGCCACCGCGGAGAGGTTGCCCGACTCGAGGACCGCGTCCTCGTTCATCTCGCGGACCTTCCCCGTATGTGTCATCGACGCCGATATGCAGTGATACATCTGCCTGCCTGCCTTTAGCCCGGCCTTCCTTCAGCCCGGCCTGCCTTTAGCCCGGCCTCTCCAGGCCGGGATTCCCGCGGGCCT
>JAENXM010000270.1 GCA_016649525.1 Actinomycetota bacterium | reverse complement strand
TTCAATGAGCGGCCGTACAGGGTTGCGCCAGATGCGCCCGTCCGTTTTGCCCCATATGTTCGGGATGCCGTCGACGGCTCCACCGCTCTCCATCGCGTCACAGAACTCGAGGAAAGTCTCTTCTCCCTCTCCCACGCAGATGAAATCGATGCCGGGCTCGGAGATAGCCTCCTCGGGGGATATCGTCGGGTGCACGCCGCCGCATATAGTCGGCAGGCCCAGGTCCTCTTTGGCCCACGCGCTGTAGGTGCTAACTTTCCTGAACTGCAGTGTGGTCGCGGAGAAGGCGACGAGGTCCGGCCCTGTCGCGGACATCCTCTCGATCAGGTCCGCGCGTTCCACCGGCCTTATCAGGTGGATGAGCTCCACCTCGTGGCCGCCGCTCTTTAAAAACGCCGAGAGGTAACCTATGCCCAGGTATACGCGCCCCTGCGGCTCGGTGTGTATCTCCTGCGTCTCGAAGTAGTCAGGATAGACGAAGGTTACTTTCACGCTTGATCCCCGCGTTTCACTCCCGCGAAGGAGCCGACAAGGAGGCATGCGATACCAACCGCCAGCAGCAGCAGCGGGATGTACACAAACTGGAGCCTCAGCTTCGCAACCTCGTCTTTCGCGAATACAACCGTTTCCTTGACGCTGCTCTTCGACTGCGAGAACTCGAGCTTGTGAATCAGCCTCGTTGCCATGAAGCGAGACCCCTCGACGCCGGCCTGCAGGGACACGGTCTGCTGGGCGTTACGCATCTTCGCTACTGTCCCCATCTTCGGCTCCACGCTGAAATCCACGACGGCCCCTCCCATGTAGGAGGGCTTTATCACGGCCTCGTCGCTGACTGAAAGGCCCGGCATCTGGGGCATTTCCTTGAGCTGTCGGTCGCTGTCCGAACCCTTGTCCTTCACCATCTGCCCTGTCTTTCGGTCCAATAAAGCTGGTCGAAATCGCTCGCGACGACCTTGATAGAGGGTGCGATGGCGAAGCGCCACGCGAGCACGAGCACAAGAAGGATACAGCCTGCGATCAAAAGGGCCAGGTTGGCCTAGCTCTTCTTGGTGCCACGCCATCTTTCGCGTAACTTTTTCCTCACTGCAATCACCGGCTAATTGTAACAAAGTGGAATGGGGTCAGGTCTTGAAACGTGACTTCTTTAGTCATTTAGTCGAACCTTATTAATTCACGTTTCAAGACCTGACCCCATTCGTGATAGGTTATGGAAGATCGGCTTCGAGGGGAGCGTGGCGAGAGATGGCTGAAGGCGGGGACAGGGTAGTGGTGATAGGGAGCGGCATCGGCGGCGCCGGGTGCGCGGCACTACTTGCCCGCGCGGGGCTCGATGTCACCCTGCTGGAGCGCAACGATTTCCCCGGGGGCAAGGGTGCGAGCTTCGAGAAGGACGGTTTCGTTTACGACACCGGAGTCCACGCGATAGGGAACGGGGAGAAGGGGCCGCTAGGTGAGATCAACCGCCTCGTGAGCGGGGACCTCCAGTTCAACCTGATAACGGGCGGAAACCGCATAGCCATCGGCGGCCACGTGGCCCAATATCCACTCGAGTACGCTTCCGACGATTCCATAGCGGGCATAATCGAGGGCATAGGGGCCCGCCTCGAGAACTTCGATGACTGCTTCGCCTGCTTCAAAGAACTCATAACCATGAAGCCGGCGTCCGAACTGGAGATGCTCGATGAGATGCCGCTCAAGGACTACATAGACCAGTTCACCGATGACCCGAACTTCCACCTTATGGTCAACTCGACCTGCGGCATGCTGCTGGTCCTTACCTACTACCAGGGGTCCGCGGGCGAGTTCATCTACTGCTTCTCCCAGATGGCGGAAAACGCTTCTCTTTCATATCCGCGCGGGGGTGTCGGCTCGATAGCTTCCTCTTACCTAGAGGCGTTGGAGCGCATGGGCGGCAGGGTCGAGTACGGCAGGTCGGTCGAGAGGATCCTGGTGGAAGGAGGCCGGGTTGTCGGGGTGGAGGCCGGGGGCAGAATACCCGCTGACGTCGTCGTATCGAACGCGGGCCTCCAGCCGACCGTGAAGATGGTCGAGGATTATCTCGACAGCGAGTATGTCAAGTGGGCGATGTCGCTCAAGTCCTCCTACGGCGCGGCGAGCGTCAAGTACGCGCTCGACAGCGAAGTAGTGGAGTATCCATTGACTCTCTGGATGCCGGATTTGAGCGATAAAGAGATGACGGATAAGTACGTCGGTGTTTTCTATCCGGTGCCTTCGATACCGGACCCCGGCCTCGTCCCCGATGGCTGCCAGCTTGTGCTCGCGGGTGCCGTCCTTTCTCCAAATCCGAAGAAACGTGACCTCAACGAGATGGTCCTCGACCGTATCGAGGACACCATGCGGATGCTTCATCCCGGGATCGACGACCACCTGGTCTGGAAGATCCGCACCGGGACGGACTACATAGCGAGGATATCCGGGCGTGAGCTGGGGGAGGTCATAGGGCTCTGCCAGGACTTCCGGCAGGTCGGGAAGAACCGCCCCGACCCCGGGATGCCGATAGAGGGCCTTTACCTGGTCGGTGCCGACGCCGGCGGCCGCGGCATCGGCACGGAGATGGCGGGCGACAGCGCCCTGAATGTCAGCGGAATGGTCGTTGACGACGTGATAGGGGAGGAAAAGGACTTTACGGAATGACACCCCCGGAACCTCAGGC
>JAENXM010000361.1 GCA_016649525.1 Actinomycetota bacterium | reverse complement strand
CTTCAAGCTCTACGGTTTCTCGACGGCGTGTGTGGCCTGCCACATGTATCTTCACGCCGCCCGCGTACCGTTCGCGCGCGAGACAGGTGCCGGCGCCATCGTATCCGGCGAACGGCTCTCACACGACGGCCGCCTCAAGCTCAACCAGCTCGAACCGGCCCTGCGCGCATACGGAAAAGTCATCGCCTACAACGGCATAGAGCTCGACCTGCCGCTTGCCGACGTTAAGGAAGGCCGTCAGGTCGAGGAGGTCCTCGGCGAAGGCTGGAAGGAATCGGCAAGACAACTGGGTTGCGTCCTCGAGGGTAACTACCGCGACCTCGACGGCAACATCATCGCGCGCGATGATGACCTCGTGAATTATATAGACGAGTTTCTCGTGCCATTCACGGATGAGGTGCTTTCCTCGTTCGCAGCGGGAAGCACCCCCGACTATACCGCCGTGGTAAAAAAGGTCATCAGCGGCATCATCGAAAGGAGAGGGAACTGAAAGCGGTCTTGATAATCATCGACGGGATGGCGGACCGCTCGCAGCGCACGCTGGGAGGGAAGACCCCCCTCCAGGCCGCCCACCTGCCCAACCTGGACACACTCGCCGGCAGGGGGGCCTGCGGGCACATGCACCCGGTATCTCCCGGCATATGCGCCTCGAGCGACCAGGCCCACTGGCGGATACTCGGCTACGGCGACTTCCCATATACAGGCCGCGCCGGGATAGAAGCCGTGGGAGCGGGAGTCGACCTGGAGCGGGACGTCGTCGTCGTAAGGGTTACCCTTGCGACCACCATGATCGACGACGATAAGAAATACGTACAGATAGCGCCGGCCTACCTCCCCGACGACCAGGCGTCCGAGATCGCCGCGGCCCTTTCCTCCTACAGCCCCGGGACGTACAAGACCCGGATCCATCACCTTGGAGGGCCTTTCATGGTCATGGTGCTGTCCGGAGGAGCATCTGTCGAAGTGACCGACTCCGACCCCCTTTTCTTCCGCCTCCCAGTACCGCCTATCGTGCCTTTTGACTGCGCCCCGCCCGGCGCCGCCGAAAAAACGGCCGGCGAGCTCACGCGGTTCTCAGCATGGGCGGAAGACGTGCTCGGTTCACATCCAGTGAACGAAAAGAGGGCGGCCGAAGGCATGACCGTGATAAACGACGTCCTTTTGAAGTGGCCCTCGAGTACGCCATCGGTACCGCCCTTTGAAAGCGCCTGGGGCTTCAACGCGGTCGCGGCCGTGTCGGGTGATTTCTACACCGGCCTGGCCCGCCTTCTCAGAATGGAACTGAAAGAAATCAGGCGCGGCAATGCAGCCCTTGACCTTGCCGGCAAGCTCGAGTCCGCCGCGGAGTCGGTGTCGGAGGGACGCGACTTCGCGTTCATCCACACCAAGGCGGCCGACGAGGCGTCCCATACGGGCAAACCCGCCAAGAAAGTGAAAGTGCTCGAGGAGCTTGACGAAGCATTCGCGCTGGTCGTCGACCGCTTCTCCTCCGACCCGGATATCCTAACGGTCATCACCGCCGACCACGCCACGCCCTCCGGCGGTTCCGAGGACGTCATACACTCCGGAGAGTCTGTTCCGGTAATGATGGTCGGTAGCAATGTCAGGACCGACG
>JAENXM010000020.1 GCA_016649525.1 Actinomycetota bacterium | reverse complement strand
GGGGTGCCGATGAGGCTGAGGCGTACTACGAACGCGAGCTAGGCCTCGACATCAAGGCCTTCGGTGGACACGTCGAGAGGTTCTCTTACTCGGAGTCGGCGGGCCTGGGTATACGTGTTTTTGACGGGGGCCGGCCCGGTAGGGCATATACCTCCGACCTTTCGGCAGAGGCGATCGAGGAAGCGGTCCGTTCTGCGGTCGAGAGCACCGGGGTTTCGCCCGAGGACCCGGACCGCTTCTTACCAGGGCCCGAGCTATTCCCGCCGGGCGCGCTGGACGGGGCTCTTCTAGGCGAGGACCTCTGTATCTGGGCGGAGGACCTGGCGGAGGTGAACACAGAGGAAAAGCTGGAGTTCGCGCTGGGGCTTGAAAGGTATGCGAAAGGTCACGACCCTCGCGTCAAAGGCGTCGAGAGCGCCGTCTACAGCGAGTCGACCTCGCAGACCGCGCTTGCCAGCACCAAAGGTCTTCGAGCCGGGTACCGCTCGTCGGTTTGCTACGGATACCTGATGGCGATAGCTGAAGAGAGGGGGGAATCGCAGACAGGGTTCGGCTTCACCGCAGGCCGCTCGTTCGGCTCCCTCGATGTGCGCTCGGCCGCGGAGGAAGCAGCATCAATGGCGGTCGCTCTTCTGGGGGCGCGCCAGGTCGAGACGGCCCGCGTCCCCGTTCTTATCGACAACCTCTCAACAGCGGAGCTTATCGCCGTCCTGGGGATGAGCCTCTCGGCGGAGTCCGTCGTAAAGGGCAAGTCTTTCCTGGCGGACAAGCTGGGTCATCAGATCGCTTCGGAGCGGCTGGAGCTCATGGACGACGGGCAGATGGAGGGCGGCTTTGGGACCGCCCCGTTCGACGCGGAGGGTGTAGCGACTTCGAAGAAAGCCCTGATAAAGAAGGGCGTGCTAAAGACTTTCCTCCATAACTGCTACACCGCGTCCCGCACAGGAGTGCAGAGCACAGGGAATGCCGGCCGCTCCTCGTTCCGCGCATCGGTAGGCGTAGTCCCGACGAACATCTACATGAAGCCAGGGAAGGAGACGCCGGAAGAGTTAAGGTCGGGGATGGGCAGAGGCTTTGAGGTGCTCGAGCTCCAGGGGGTGCACGTGGGGCTGAATCCGGTGACGGGCGAGGTCTCCGTCGGGGCGAAGGGGCGCTGGGTCGAGGACGGCCGCCCGGTCCATCCCGTACGCGAGGTGACGATTGCAGGGACGACAGAAGACATCCTGAAGGGGATCGTCGGTATCGGGAGCGATATAAGGTTTACTCCACTATTGGGCGGGATAGGGACGCCCTCGATCCTCGTCGAGGGACTCGTGGTCGGCGGGAAATGAGGATAGCGGCAGGATCAAAGGGGGGTTCTCATGTTAGTTAACCAGATGCTCGAGGCTGACGCGGAGCGGGATGCGGAAAAGGAGGCGATTATCTTCCACGGCCGCCGTATCTCCTACGGTGAGTACCTGGACAACGTCAACCGTGTCGCAGCCAACATGTTGAAGCTTGGCGTCAAGCGTGGCGATAACGTGGCGCTGTACGTAGGAAACTGTCCCGAGTACGTCTTCTGCTATATCGCCGCGGCCTCGCTCGGTGCGGCGGCGGTTCCGGTCAGCACCCGGTTCGGCGCGTCCGAGGCGCGCTTCATCATGACCAACTCTAATTCGTCTTTTCTCGTCACGTGGCCCGCATTTGCCGGCGTGGATCTGCTGGACATCGTCAACGAGGTCATGCCGGACTGCCCGAAGATCAAGACGGTGGTGGTCCTGGGAACCCCCGAGGAAGTCGCGCGCATCCCAGGCGCGATTTCCGGCGATGAGCTGTTCAAGGATGTGGACGAAGAAGCGATGGACGCGCTCGCGAAGGCCAGGGCGGAGGTCGATGAAGATGACACCGCCTACATGGTCTATACTTCCGGCACGACCGGGGTGCCGAAGGCCGCGATGCTGACCCACAAGAATCTGGTTGCTTACGCGAAGGGCCAGATAGACGCGTCCGAGGTGACGCCGGAGGACCGCCTGCTTCTGGACATCCCGGTCAACCACGTGGGCGGCGGTGTCATGGCGATAATCTCGATGCTCTACATCGGCGGGACACTCGTCATGCTCGACACATTCGTCCCCCAGGAGGTGCTCCAGACTATCCAGGACGAGAAGATAACCGCGGTGGGCCAGGTGCCGGCGCAGTACATCCTGCTCATGATGTCCCCGGACTTCGACGATTACGACCTTTCTTCTTTGAGGTTCGCCGTGGTCTCCGCGGCCCCCACGCCGAAGGAGCTCTTCGGGCAGGTCAAGGAGAAGTTCGGAGTCTACCTCACGAATGGCTACGGGCTCTCGGAGGTATCGGGGGCCATCACCTTCACCAGGGTCGACGAGGATTCCTTCGAGCGGCTCTCCTCCAGCATCGGCAGACCGAACCCGGGCATCGAGGTGAGCATCAAGGACGCCGAGGGCAATGACCTTCCCGTGGGCGAGGAAGGGGAGATATGCATGAGGGGAGACGCCGTGATGAAGGGCTACTACAACATGCCCGACGAGACGGCGCTTGTCATGACTGCCGACGGCTGCTTCCGCTCGGGAGATATGGGGACGCTGGATGAAGACGGTTATGTCTATATACTCGGCCGGAAGAAGGAGATGTACATCCGGGGCGGTGAGAACGTCTATCCGCCCGAGGTGGAGGACGTGCTGCAGCAGCATCCCGGCGTGTTATTCGCGGCGGTGCTGGGCGTACAGGACCCGGTGATGGGCGAGGTCGGGCGAGCCTACATAGTGCCGCAGCCCGGCGCGGAGCCCCCCACCGAGGACGAGATAAAGGACTTGTGCGCAGAGCGCCTCGCCAAGTACAAGGTCCCGGCTGAGGTCGTCTTCCGCGACTCGCTACCTCTGACCCCGCTTGGAAAGGTCTTGAAGAAGGCCCTGTACGACGAGCTTGAGAGCGGGTAACGCCTTTTTGACAACATCGGTGCCTGGCACCAAATGTGTCATATTAGAATATCGTCCAGGGGGACGCGCGGCCTCGGAGGCGGGTCCTGGGCGGGATAACCGACCGTTAGAAGGCAGAGTACAGACACCCCTTCGGGAAGTCCGAGCAGTTCCTCGGTCCCGCGGGGATCGAAGGCGCGTATCCAGCACGTGCCAAGCCCGAGCTCCGTCGCCGCGAGAGCGATGTGCTCCGTGGCTATCGACACATTGATCACGCCGTTCACCACGACTCGCTCGGGGTCCTTGTCCTTACTGCTCCGAACGGACCTGAGGATCATCCCCAGGCTGGGCCTGACAGCGCCGCTCGTAACGAGCTTCAGCGCCTCCTTGGCCCTCTCACCGAAGGCGTTGAGGTCGATGCAGCAGGCGATAACCGCCGGCGCCTCTTCCACGAACTTCTGGCCCAAGGCGAGGTCCTTCAATTTCCTACGGGTCTCGGGGTCGGTGATGACCTTGAACTTCCAGGACTGGGTGTTGCTCGAGGAAGGGGCGAGGCGGGCGGCCTCGAGCAGTCTATCTATCAATTCTTCCGGAACGGGCTCATCTCTGTATTTCCGGATGCTCCTTCTCTTTTCAATGGCTTCGAAGACCTCCATCACAACCTCCCTGTCGGGGTGTCGCCGAACTACGTTATCTATCGTTTAATTATAAAGGAGCGCGCAAGCACAGGACCCTCTCGGCCGTGCGTAAAGTAGAGCGGAGCCTGTGTTATACTCCACGATTGACCGCGATGTGTCTTTCGAAAGGAGAGCTTTGGGCCCCTTAACCAAGAAGCTCCTGCGAGACCTCGCCAAGAGCTGGACGCAGATGGCGTCGATAATCATGGTCGTGGCCCTGGGCATAATCATGTTCTCCGGCCCGCTTCTCGCCCAGCGCGACCTCCGGGACTCCATCAACAACATCTACCGCAGGACCGACTACGAGGACTTCTCCGCAAAGGTGGATTCCGCCCCGGCCGAGTCAGTTTCGGCGCTGGCCAGCATTGGAAACGTGAAGGCGGTCGAGGGTCGCCTCTCTCGCGAATCCCTCGCTACGGTGAAAGGTAAGCCGATAACGCTCCGGGTCATCACGGTGCCGGACAGCGGCAGGCCGGGTGTTAACGGCCTGCTCGTTGAGGACGGCGGCTACCTTGAACCGGGGGATGCCTCTGCATGTCTCGCCGAGCACCACCTCTCAAGCGAGTTCGACTTGAAGCCCGGCGAGGAAGTGACGCTCGAGAAGGACGGGAAGAGCATCCCCCTCACGATAGCGGGAACCGTTGTGAGCCCCGAGTACTTGAGGCTCGTAGGCGGGCGCGCCGAGTATGTCGCCGACCCCACCCAGTTCGGGGTCGTCTTCGTCCCGTACAGCGAGGCGGCGCGGATTTTCGATCTCGAGGGGCGGGTCAACGAGTAGGTTGCCCGCGCGGCCGACCAGAGTGCGGTCGGCAAGACTATGCGAGATGCGGAAGCGCTGCTCGAGCCGTACGGCGTGGTCGGCCTGACCGAGGGAAAGGACGAGCCGGGCGCCGTGGCCCTCAACCTGGAGATAAGCGACATGGGCAAGCTGGCGATGTTCTTCGCTGTGCTCCTGCTCGTGGTGGCCTCGCTCGCCATATACATCACGATGACCCAGATAGTCTTCTCGCAGCAGAGGCAGATAGGGGTGACCCGGGCCGTTGGGTACGGAAGGAACAGCATCACCACGCACTACCTGGGATACGGCCTCATACTGGGGGTGGTCGGCGGCGTGATCGGCGTGGTGTGCGGTTACCTCTTGAGCCTCCTGTTCATCCATATATACGCCGGTATCTTCGACCTGCCGCTCATAGAAGCCTCGCTCTACTGGACCATTACAGCCGCCGCGCTCGGCGTCGGAGTGGTTTTCTCCATAATCGGAGCCCTCGTTCCTGCGAGGCACGCCGTTACCATGAAGCCGGCCGAGGCGATGAGGACCGAGGCCGGGATTTCCCTGGGGATCGCCAGGCACCACACGCACCCCGGCCTTGCGGCGCGTCTCGGCCTGCCGGGGTGGCTGCGCATAACCTTCCGTAACATCCAGCGTAACCGCCGCAGGACCGCACTCACCATCCTGGGAGTCGTCGCTACGCTGTCCCTCCTCGTAACCGCGACAGGCGGGAAGGATTCGCTCGATCACGGCCTCGAGAAGTACCTCTACGGCGTGCTGAGGTGGGACATGGCCGTTGCCTTCTCCGGGCCGGTGGGTCCCGACGTGCTCGCCAGGGTCCGGGCCATGAAGGGCGTCACAGCCGGGGAGAAGGCGATAGACGTTCCCGCCCGGCTGACGGCTGGCGGGGCATCCGTAGACGTGCAGGTCCAGGCGTACAAGGACGACACGGTGATGCACGGCAGCTACCCGACAAAGGGCTCCGCCGCGCAGCCCGGCCCGGGCGAGATCATACTCAACCGGGGCATCACCAGGAAGGTGCCTGTGAAGCTTGGCGATTCCGTCACGATTCGCACGAGCCTGGGCTCGCTCGATTTTAAAACGGCGGGCTTCGCGGCGGAGCCGTTCGGAGGGGTCTGTTACGTCAACCTGAGGTACCTGCAGAGTATCGCCGGGGCGGACGTGTTCAACGTGGTGTTCGCGAAGGTAGTGCCGGGTGCGAGGGAGACCGTCGCTGCCGAACTCAGGGCTATCCCGGGGGCTTTCCAGGTCGTAACGAAGAGCGGGATCCTCAAGGTATTCGAGGGCCTGGTAAGCGCTATAAAAACGCTCTTCTGGATCTTCTACGTGATGGCCTTCTTCATGGGCTTCGCTATCCTGTTCTCGATGATCACAGTGAACCTGATGGAGAGAAGACGGGAGATAGGGACGATCCGAACCCTCGGGGCCGGGAAGACCAGGATATTCTCGTTCCTCACCGTAGAGACGGTAACGGTTGTGATAGTCGCGCTTATTCCCGGTATATTCCTCGGTTATTTCCTGGAGTGGCTCCTTATCGAGAAGGTCGTCAGCTCTGACCGCCTCGTTCCGGACACGGTCATTTCGGGCGTTACTATCGCGGTGATAGTCATCGCGTCGCTCGCCGTGATGGTGCTTTCGGAGCTGCCGTCCATCAGGCTGCTGTGGAGGATGGACCTCGCGGGCGTCACGAAAGAGAGAGCCGACTAGGGGTTGCCCGCCTCGCGTGGTATGTCGAATATGAAAGTCGAGCCCTCCCCCTTGCGGCTCTCGACCCAGATCCCTCCACCGTGGGCCTCGACTATTCCCTTACATATTGCGAGCCCGAGCCCGATCCCGCCCTTTTCGCTCTCGTGCGGTTCCTCCGTACTGAAGAACTGCTCGAAGATCTTCTGATGTAGCTCCGGCGGGATGCCCGGCCCCGAGTCGGACACCGAGTAGATGACTCGGTTGGGGTTGCACTCGACCATGACAGTGACGGTCCCCTTATCGGTGAACTTCAGTGCGTTCTCCAAGAGGTTTGTAAGGACCTGTTCGATGCGGTCCGGGTCCTGCATGCTAACGCATGGGTCGTCGGGGACTTCGACGTTCAGCGCTATGCCTTTTGCGGCGAAACGGGCTTCGAAGGCGGCGGCCAGCTTTTTCGGAAGCTCCACGGAACCGACCGGCTCCAGCTTGAGCTTCAACTGCCCGGATTCTATGCGCGTCAGATCCAGCGTGTCGTCGATGAGCCGGGAGAGGCGCCGGACCCCGCGGTCGAGCGCACCCAGGAGTTGTTCCCTAACCTCGGGGGGCGCGTCAGGAGGCATTTCCTCGAGCGCTGTGAGGCCCGTCTGTACGGTGGTGAGGGGCGAGCGAAGCTCGTGCGATACAATCGACACGAACCCCATTTTCAGCGTGTCCACCTCCTCGAGGCGCTCGTTCGCCTTTTCCAGGCGGAGTATCGTATCGTAGATGAAACTCTCATAGCGCTTCCGGTCACTTATGTCCTTGACTATCGCCCAGGTACCGACCTGCGCGCCTTCCCTGTCGTCCAGCCGCCAGACCCTCAGGGAAACGGGGAATACGGTGCCGTCTCTTCTCACGTACTCTTTTGCGTACTCGTCGCTGAAGCCGCTCCTTTTTACCTGGTTCTCGTTGATGTCCTCATCTACCGGGAGCCATTCCCCCGGTGTTATCCCACTGTTGTTGAGCCCCCTCAGTTCGTCGCAGCCGTAGTCGAGCAGGTCCGCGAAAGCCTGGTTACAGTCGGTGATGTCGCCCCCCAGGTCGAAGATCACTATACCGTCGAGAGAGGAGTCGTAGATGTTCAAGTTGAACATCGATTCTCCGCCCGCGGGAGCTGCGGCCGGCGTTTTTGTCAGCACGTAGTAGTAAATGCTCACAGAGGTCGTTATGGCGGCGGATACCAGCGCAAGGCCGAGGATAAAGCCCATGAGGCTCAGGGTCTTGGTTGCGAGGAGGACCGCGAAGATAACGAGCGTAATCAGTTCCGTGCCGGCGGCGATCAGAAGTGAAAGAACCCTTATGCTCCGGGTATCCTCCCGCCCGTAGACAAGCTCTTCTTCGCCCGTGCCTTTCGAGTCGATCTTTTCGCTCATAGAGAGATTATCTCACAAGACCCCGCTATTCGAGGATGCGCTCCGCCGCCTGAACTCCTGTATGTATCGCGGCCTCCACCGACGGCATCCCGAAGTACTCGCCTACCAGGTGGAGCCCACGGTATTCCCGGAGCCCTGCCTTGAGCCGTCTGACGTCAGCGATCTGCCCCGGGCTCGAAAGGCAGACCGCCTGGGGCCAGCGGAATATCTCGCAGAACAAAGGCTCGTCGGTGAACTCGGGGATGACTCTCTGGATGTCTCTGGTCACGCGGGCCTGCACCTCCGCGTCGTCCATGTCGAGCATCTCGCGCGCATAGTCGCTGTAAGTGAAGGCGTGGATAATCCCCGCGCCCGGAGGTGCGTAGGAGGGGTGCTTGTTGGCGCTATCGAGGAACCCCGGGGAGCAGAGTCCGTCCCTGCGCGGTGCGGCGATAGCGACCAACTTGCCTAAGTACTTCCTCTTCGTAGCAAGCATCACATGCACGCAGGCGCTGTAGCGGATGCCTGCCAGTACATCGGTCATGGATGCCGGCAGGTCGGGAAGGAGTACCGCTGCCTGGCCGGCGGGTGTCGAGCAGATGACGTTGTCACACTCGATGAACTCCTTCTTCTTGCCGTTCTCTATCTCCACTCCTTTAACCCTCTTGTCCTCGAGCACTATCCGGCTTACACAGGTGTTGAGCCTCAGGTTGGGAACGTTCCCGGCGAGGGAATCGGCGAGGTAGCCTATACCCTTCTTTGTGGTAAACATGCCCGGCAGAATGTACCAGAGGAGCGCGAGACCGTAGGCCGCGGATATCTCCTCCGGTCCGCCGAGCGTAAGGAAACTGGCGAACGGCTGGAATATGTACTCGAGGACCTCATCAAGGGAGTGCTTGTTCATGTATTCAGCGAACGAAAGGCTGTCGAGGTCGATAGCTTTTTCCGGGTCGTCGAAGTCCAGCTTCTTCGCCTGGGAAAACAGCTTTGCCACGGACCTGGCGGCCTCCACTTTTCCTTTGCCGGAAAGCGCGCTGAACTTGAGCACACCGAGCGGGTGCCTCATGTTGTAGCTGTGACTGAGGTATGCCGGGTATATCCCGTTGTCCCTGACGAAGCCGACCCCCGCCGGCTCGGTGAATTTCGTGAGCTCGTCGTATATGCCGAGCTTCCTCATGATTTCGAAGGTCGCGTGGTAGCGGGACATGAAGAACTGGGCCCCGAGGTCGAGCGTGAATCCGTCGCGTGTTGTGCCGTATATCCTTCCGCCGGCGAAGTCCCTCTTCTCGAGGACGAGGTAATCTGCGCCTGCTCTCTCGAGCGTGAAGCCCGCGGCGAGCCCGGATGTCCCACCGCCTACCACCACTGTCGTCGTCATCTATACCTCCTCGGGATGGGGTTTTAAGCCCGGCCTCTCAGGCCGGGATTGGTACTTGATTCTTGCCTTAAGCCCGGCCTCTAAGGCCGGGATTGGTACCGGGCTGAGAGCCCGGTCTAAAACCAAGCCCGGTCTAAAACTAAAATCCTTTCTAGTATTTGATCCACTCCGGGTGGAAGCGACTGCATGCCCATCTTGTCAACAGATCGAACAGCCGGCGGCGTACGGAGGAGGGGAACCTCTTTCCGAGTACTAATGTATCGAGGACTCGCCCTGCGAGCCTCGAAAGGGTCGAGTCCTTCCGGCTGTCGAGCCACCCGTAAGTATACGCGAGCGTGTGGAAGTTAGCCTTGACCGCCCCGGGCTCCCAGCCGTCTTCCTCCTGCTTCAGGGGAGACCGGCCCTCGAATATCGAGTCCACCCTCTCCCCCTCGATGAGGCTCCTCTCCTCGCAGAGCTTGAAGAGCTCGGTACCCGGGTACGGGATGAATGTGGATACCTGTATGGTATCGGGGTGGCAGCGCGCGTTCAGCTTGATGGTGTCGAGCACCATCGAAGTGTCCTCCAGGGGCAGGCCGACCATGTTCGTGGATACCGTTTTCATTCCGGCCTCGCGGCAGAGCGCGAAGGCCTCGACGATGCGCTCGTTACTCATGTGCCTGTTGAGAACTCTCTCCCTCAGCCAGGGATTGCCGCTCTCTATGCCCATGCATACCACGCGGCAGCCCATGTCGGCGAGCGTACGGGCAAGCTCCCGGTCGATGAAGTTGACACGGGAGTTGCAGATAAAGGGCATCCCGACACGGTCTCTGTACAGTTCCGAGAGCCGACCCAGCCATTCGCGGTCCATCGTCAGTATGTCGTCGTCGAAGCGGATGAACTCGATGCGCTCGTCCGCGGCGACCATATGTTCGATTTCTTCAACCACGTTCTCGGGACTCCTCAGGCGCACGTACTCTTTCGGGTTCGGATAGACGCTCTTCTGTGCGTGGTTGGAGCAGTACGAGCAGTTGAACGGGCAGCCCCGCGAGGCCATCAGGGTTCCGCGGGGGTGCTGGTCGTCGCAGAAGAGCGAGGGGTCGAAAATGGAGCGGTCGGGGAACGGCAGCGAATCGAGGTCGGTCAGAAGCGGCCGCGCCGGGTTTCTGATCAGGTCGCCCCGGCGGCGCAGCCAGAGACCCGGTATACTCGAAGGGTCGCGCCCCTCTTCCAACGAGTCGCACAGCTCGACCATCGCCTCTTCGGCCTCGCCGACGCAGGCTATGTCTATACCCGGCGTATCGATGACCTCTTCCGGCGCGATTGTCGGGTGAACCCCTCCGCATACCGTGGCGATATCCTGCTCCTCCCGCAGCCATGAAGCCCAGCGGCTGGCGTGGCGGAACATGTGGGTCGTGCTCGAGAGGCCGACCAGGTCGGGTGACTCTGTCTTGATCCTGTCCAGGAACTCTTCTCTCTCGGGAGGCGCGACCACGTGAACGAGCGATGTCTGATGGCCAGCCTGCTTCAGGACAGCGGACAGGTACGCGATCCCAAGATATATCCGCCCCTCCGGCATGAAAGACCCGTCGGCATACTGGAAGAAGTCCGGGTAGACGAAGGTGACCTTCACGGATATCCCCGCGCTAGTGCCGCATGTACATCAGGGCCCTGACCACGAAGTCGAGCCGCTTCTGGCTGTGCGAGATGAAGGCTATGCCCGGCTTCAAGACCCAGGCACGGTCGAGCCACTTGATGCTTTTAATACCCATGTTGAAGTAGTGGTCGTAGCGGTCGACGAGCTTCTGCTTGAAGGAATCCTCTTCCGGATCGTGATGTATCCCGCGCCCTCCCATGCGGCTCTCCAGTATGTGGTCGGCTGCCATCTCCCCGGTCTCCAGCGCGAAAGTGATGCCCTCCCCGCTCACGGGGTTTGTCATGCTCGCCGCATCACCCACCAGTATCATCCCCGGGCACTCCGCCTTGCTCCGACCAAGGCCCACCCGCAGGAGCGCGCCGCGCACGGGGGATACCGGCCGCGCGTTCTTGAGCTTCGGAGAAGAGTGCGGCGTTTCGTTTATGAATGCCTCCAGCAGGCCGTGGAGGTCCATCTTGCGCGGGCGGATGTGGTAGAGCATCGCACCCACGCCGACGTTGGCCATGGACTCGCTCACCGGGAATATCCATCCGCTTGCCGGGATTATGGCCTTCTCCGAGTAGATCTCGAGGTGGTCCCCGATCTGCTCGACGCCTTCGAAGTACTGTCTTATCGATATGCCGAGATAATGCGGGTCGTTCTCGAGAAGTCCCATGGCTTTTCCGAGCGTGGAATGCGGCCCATCGGCCCCGACCACGACCTTTGCGTTGACCTCGACCTCCCGACCATCGCGCAGCGCCCTGACGCCGACGACCCTCCCGTCCTCGACGAGCGGCGCGGTCACCCTGCAACCTTCCCAGACCTCCGCGCCGTTCTCCCGCGAATAGTCGAGCAGCATCTTGTCCAGGTCGACCCTCTTGATGATGTAGCCGTAGTCCGGGAAGCGCGGTGTCGGAGGGATCGGCGTCTCGATGAAAGTCCTGCCGGGCCCGGCGAAACGGAACCCGTGGAACTTGTTGAACCGTCCGTCGAGGCGCTCCTGCAGGCCCATCTTGTACAGGGTCCTGACGGCGCGCGGGGCTATCCCGTCCCCGCAGATCTTGTCCCTGGGAAACGTTTCTTTATCGATAACCAACACGCGTATATCGCGCCTGGCGAGGTGGAAGGCGGTCGACGACCCCGCGGGCCCTCCGCCCGCTACCACCACGTCGTAATCCATGGTCCCTCCGGAATGTCCGCCCGACTTGCTTCGGACAACGGTTACAATTATAAGGGAACACCGTACACAAACAGGGACTATTCGGATTAATAGACCGGATTGTCATTTGCACGGGTCATTCCAATTCCGGCCCATCAATCTCGAATATTTATTATATACTTTAATAATTAAGTAATTTAATATATTATTGAAAAAGCAAACCCGCTTCGCGCGGAGGTGTTTTACGTTTTCTCAAGATCTCTGTGGACTCTGGGGGTGTCTAACATGCCAGCGGCAGTCAGCATGTCCATTGAGGAGAAGATCCTCGCCGCTTCAAAGATCATGGTGAATATCCTCGCCCAGTCCCTGTTGCACGGGAAGAACCGGAGCCTCTCGGCTCCGCAGTTCAGGATCCTGGACATGGTCTATCACGTGACGGACAAGCCAACCGACATTGCGAAGATGCTCGATGTCTCCCCACCATCCATAACCTGGATGCTCGAGAGGCTCGAGAAAGGGGGATTCCTGAAGAGGGAGACGAGCACGAAGGACAGGCGTAGAATCGTACTGACATTGACGGGCATGGGCAAGGATGTTGTGGAGAGGGTCAACGCCCGCCGTATGGCTTACATATACCGTATCCTGAAGATGATGGACGCCAAGACGGTCCGCCAGCTTGATGAGTCGCTTTCCGCCTTCAGCGACAGTTATCTCAGGCTCAAGGAAGACTAAGCGAGTGTATACCTTTTGCTGAAAGACATTATCCCCAAAGACCCCAACTTCATAGCCTTCATGATAGGCCTCTCCCTGCTGCTGGGCTGGGCGGCTGGACTGCTCTGCAGGAAGATCAAGGTCCCGATGGTGGTCGGTTATATCGTTGTGGGGATTGTCTTGGGGATATCACTATTAGGGATCTTCAACGACGCCAATATCAAGGGCCTCTATTTCATTACCTATATTGCGCTTGCCTGTATCGGGTTCGACATAGGGGGCGAACTCGCTTTCGAGGGGATAAGGAAGCTGGGCAAACCCATCATCTGGATATCGGTTCTGGAGACCGTGGGCGCTTCGGTCCTGGTGACACTTGCGGTCTACTTTTACACCAGGAAGCTCTATGTCGCCCTCATCTTCGGCGCTCTGGCCGCAGCGACGGCCCCCGCGGCAACCGTTGATGTCCTCAGGGAGTACCAGTCGTCCGGTCCTCTCACGACGACGACCTTCGCGGTGGTCGGAATCGACGACGCCTACGCCGTCATGATTTTCTCTTTTGCGAGCTTCTTCGCGAAGATGAGCTTGTCAAGGACGCATCTGCAAATAGCAGAGGCCGTGCTGAGACCGCTGGGAGATATATTCGGGTCCCTGGCTCTTGGTGTGGTCATCGGGCTTATATTCTTGTTTTTAGTGAGGAATTACACCGCAAGGCGCGGACTCCTCGTTCTGACCTGGGGGGTGATAATCCTCACGACCGGCCTTGCCAACTGGCTCCATTTCTCACTGATACTTGCCAACATGGCCCTCGGCCTGACCGTGGTGAACCTGACTAAGTGGAAACGCGACGACGTTTTCGAACTCATGAGGGGTACCACCGGCCCGGTCTTCGTCATCTTCTTCGTGCTTGTCGGGGCGCAACTTGATGCGGCCAAGCTGGTGAGTCTCGGCATTATCGGATTGCTTTATGTCGTTTTCAGGTCGACAGGTAAGATATCAGGCGCTTACCTTGGCGGCGTGATCTCGGGTGCTCCGGAAAACGTCCGCAAGTACGTCGGCCTGTGCCTGTTCTCCCAGGCGGGCGTTGCGATAGGCCTTTCAATCCAGACGGCCATAACTTTTGGTGGTGGGAATTTTGGGAAGGCCGGGACTGACCTTGGTGTGATGGCGATAAGCGTGATAGCCGCCACTTCCCTCGTCTTTCAGATCATTGGACCGCCGAGCACGCGCTATGCGATTATTAAAGCGGGAGAAGTAAGAGCATAAGGAGCATTGCTTTGAAGGATTCTAAGGCTTACCCCTATCTCAAGGGCAGGGTCGAGGATGTCATGATCCGAAACCCCGTGACCGTAGAGAAAGGCGAATCGATTGCGTCGTTAGTGGAACTCTTCACCTCTCACCACTACCACGGTGTTCCCGTCGTTGACTCCAGCGGCAGGCTTGTGGGGATCGTCCGAGATTCGGAGGTTCTATCGATATTCGCTAAAAAAGGCCCCTTTGCCGGGGAATACCGGACCGTCAAGGACATCATGCACGTGCCTCCTCTGGTCATCGGGCCAAAGAAGACCATACAGGAAGCGGTGTTGAAGACTTTCAAGGACGGCACCCGTTTTCTGGTCGTCGTCGATGATTCCGGGGCTATACTCGGGGTCATTACGAGGATTGACCTCATCAGGGGCATCCGCTGGAGACAGGACCCCGCCTAGCATTGCAACGGATTGCAGGGCTACCCCCGGGAAAACGGGTGGCTTTTCATCTCTGTTTGTCCAGTTTCAGGACGCCGAGGATTCTGCGTGGACGTGGCTGATGTAGGGTTATACCTTGGTAGAACTTGAGCAAGCGGAGC
>JAENXM010000071.1 GCA_016649525.1 Actinomycetota bacterium | reverse complement strand
TGGACTCTCGAATCATGCACAACGCCTCCCGCGAGCAGATAAAAGATCTCGACTCCCTGCCTCACCTCTACACGGTCTCGGAGGAGTTCAAAATCAAGACGCGCTTTGACCTACTCTCGGGACTGAACCCGGCCGACGACTACATACCGGGCGCCGGCTTCCTGACGTCACGGGGATGCCCCGAGGCGTGCACCTTCTGCCTCGACCCGGCCATAAACAACAGGAGGACCAGGTTCCACTCTCCGCAGTACGTCCGAGGCGTCCTTGAATACTGCTCGGAGAATTTCACGGGCGGCTCCGGCGGGTTCTTCTTCGGTGACGCCACCTTCACCATGAACAAGAAGCGCCTGCGCGGGATACTGGGGCAGCTCGGGGGGCTCCCCTACACCTACCAGATCCAGACACGGGCCGACTACCTGGATGAGGAAACGATCAAACGCCTCTCGGACTGCGGCTTCACGGCTGTAGCGATAGGGGCGGAGAGCTTCAATGAGAGGATCCTTCAGGACGTCGCCGGAAAGCGGATGCGCGTCGAGACGATCCTCGATGCCGCGCGCTCCGTCAGGCGCTCGGGCATGCAGCCGGTGCTGACCTTCATAGTCGGGTTGCCCGGCGAGAGCCGCGAAAGCATCGAGCGCACCGTGGAGATACTGAAGCAGAACGAGCTCTGCACCGCGACGTTCTTCCCGCTCGTCGTCTTCCGGGGGACCGCGCTGTTCGACGTCTTCCGCCGGAGGTTCTCGCAAGAGGAAATGGAAGACCTCCGGCTCAACCCGATGAGCGAGGAGTACCTGTTCGCAGGCAACGACTTCCCGACCCGCGATGAACTGACCGCCTTCACCGAGGAAGTCAATAGGGCACTCATCGAGGCAAGGGCCTCATGATGAGGTCAGGTCTTGAAACGTGAATTATTAAGTCATGTGGGCGAAGTTTATTAATTCACGTTTCAAGACCTGACCTCACCCCCTCACACCCGCTGACTTATAATTAAGGAAACGCGTAAAAAAGCGCCGAATGCGCATCGGGGGGGAAGTTTACTTTGGAGGATTCTCAGAAAAGCTGGCGCGCCTGCTACCTGCACCCGAAGAAGCCCGCGATCCGTGACTGCGCGGACTGCGGAAAGCCGATCTGCGGCGAATGCACCAGGGAAAGCGGGGATCCGGCCCTGTGTCCCTCATGCAAGGAGGCCGCCGCGCCTGCCGAAAAAACTCCCGAGGCTCCCGTCATCGAGCTACCCCGCGTGGAACGGTCACCGCTGACGGTAAGCGAGGTGACCATCCATGACGACGGACACATCGAAGCGCCGGCGGGCGGCAGGGCGGAAGCCCTAAAGGACGACACTATAACGACCCCGCCCACGATAGCCGGAGAAGAGCTTTCGATACCTGATGTCGAACCTAAGAAACCTGTCCGCAGGCCAATCATCAAAAGGCCGATACTAAAAGAGGCCAGATCCGGCGCCAGGGCTCCCGTGAAAAGAGTCTCCGCAAAACCCGTTCAGAAGGAACGAAGAATCAAGCGCGAGGAGGCGCGAAAGAAGCCCGGGCCATCAACTCTCGCGAAACTGGCGCCGGTCATCAAGCAGCTGAAGGCGGCGCTGCCCTACGGTCTCATGGCCGGCATCGGCGTACTGGGGTTCTGGCTCATTGCTGCGAGAATATGGCATGGCTGGACCCAGGCGGCCGTCTTCACGATGGGCATCGCCGTTCCCTGGGCACTCACAAGAGGCTCGACCGTCAAGAAAAAAGCGGGCCTCAAGGTCTGGAAGGGCCCGCCCCATCCAGCATGGATAGGCCTGCTTTCTGTCGGAGTGATGCTGCCCCTCGTACCCCTGATGGAGTTTCTAGCCTACAAGATTTGGGCGCGAGGCGTTCACCTCATAAACCCGGGCTCGAAGTTCATGTCGCTGTACTTCGACTCGATAGGGATCTTCCTGATAGGAACCGGCTTCATCCTGGCCTTCGGCGTCCCTGAGGATCGGCGAGGGGTGGAGGGCGCCCTCCGAGCCGGGCAGGGTCAGGCAGAGGGTCACGAAGGCTTTCAAGGACATAAGCCGGAGGGTTACCAGGAGTTGAGGAATATATGGCGTAATGTTCCATACTGTGCTGTTCTATCCATATGAAACTTTCCGACTGGGCCAAGCAGCAGGGCATCGGGTACAAAACAGCCTGGAACTGGTACAAGGCGGGCAAGCTGCCGGTCAGGTCGGAGCAGATGCCGACAGGCACCATCATCGTCCATCCAGAGGCCGCGGTAGAGAAATCCAGGGTGACTATCTACGCACGCGTGTCTTCGGTAGATCAGAGGGAAGATCTGACCAGGCAGGTCTCCCGGCTCAAAGACTACGCCGCCGTGAAGGGGCTTACGGTGGCGGCGATAACAGAAGAGATCGGCTCCGGGCTAAACGGCCGCCGCAAGAAACTCATCAAGCTCCTGTCCGACCCTTCTGTCGAGACCATCCTAGTGGAACACCGCGACCGGCTTGCGCGATTCGGCGTGGAGTACGTGGAGTCCGCTCTCCTGTCACAAGGCAGGAGCATAATAGTGGCGGACGAGACAGAGGAGATGGCGGACATCTGGACCGACTTCATTGATGTTGTCACTTCCATGTGCACAAGGATTTACGGGAAGCGCGGCGCGCGTAACCGGGCAAAAAAAGCGCTCGAGGCGGTGAAGGAGACTGAAGGTTAAGAGGGCTTACAAGACGGAACTAAAGCCCAACACCTTTCAGCGCGAGGCTCTGGCCAACCACGCCGGTGCCGCCCGCTTCGCCTACAACTGGGGCCTTTCAAGAAAAATGGAGTCGTATGGGCTCACCGGAAAGAGCCCAAACGCTATGGAACTCCACAGGGAGCTGAATGCCCTGAAGAAGACGGAGTATCCCTGGCTCTACGAGGTCAGTAAGTGCGCGCCACAGGAGGCGCTTCGGGACCTGGGCCGGGCATATGGGAACTTCTTCCGCAGAGTGGAGCTCGCAAATCAGGGAAGACACAAAGGCAATGTGGGATTTCCCCGCTTCAAGAGCAGGAGAAAAGGCCTCGGCTCCTTCCGCTTGACCGGCTCCATTCACGTCGAGGGCTCCCGCGTGAAGCTCCCCCGCCTGGGCTGGATCAGGCTCAAGGAGAGCGATTACCTGCCGGCCGAGAGCGAGGCGGTTCATGTCCTCTCGGCATGCGTCTCCGAGAGGGCGGGCCGCTGGTTTGTCTCACTCCAGGTGGAACAGGTACAGGAAGACCCGCTTCCGACATCAGGCCCTCCGGTCGGAATAGACATGGGCGTGAGAACGCTGGCAACCTGCTCCTACGGAATGGAAGAGCACGTCCACTGCGAGAACCCCAAGGCGCTCCATGCAGGCGCCAGGAAGCTACGCCGACTACAGAAGAAGCTGTCACGTCAGAAGAAGGGCTCAAACAGGCGGGAAGTCACCAGGAAGAAAATCGCCGGGCGGCACTATCGCATATCGTGTGTCCGTTCCGACGCCATGCATAAGGCAACCTCAGAGATAGTGGCGAAAGCCAAACCGCCATCCCTGCGGCCTTCAGTCGTGGCGCTCGAAGATCTGAACGTCTCCGGGATGATGAAGAACCGCAGGCTCGCGCGCTCTGTTGCTGACGCATCCATGCGGGAGTTCAGAAGGCAGATGGAGTACAAGTGTAGTTGGTACGGGATAGAGCTCGCGGTCGTCCCCCGCTTCGAGGCAACCTCAAAGCTGTGTTCGAGGTGTGGCTGGGGGAAAACCGACCTCTCGCTCTCTGAGAGAACGTTCCACTGCGAGTCCTGCGATACCACGCAGACAGAGACGAAAACGCTTCTGACAACATACTTATGCTCGCCGGGAGTTCCCCGGAGACCCTAAACGGACGTGGAGGCGATGTAAGACCTCTCGATTCTGAGAGGCTGACGCCTGAGAAGCGTCAATCAGAAGATGTGGCATAGAATGCCATATTCTGAGGAACGGTGTCCAGATAGCTTCCGTGCTATACAACATTACTGCGAGCGTGTCTTCCTGCGAAGATTTACACGGATGAAAGCGGAAGTCAAAGGAGAATACCGCCTGCCCGAGATACTGCCCGCGTCCAGTTTCTCGAGAAGGTCGGCGGGTCCGTTGAATTCCTCCATCTCCACCGAGGCGGCACCGAGATGCACGGGCTCGTGCGCGTCGCTCCCGGCGGCCCGGGGGAAGTGATTCCGCGCAAGGAATCGCCCCGCGAGCACGTTTGCCCACGGGAAGCGCGGCTTGCCGTTGCAGGCCTCAAGGATGTCTATCAACTCCGCGAGCTCAAGAAGTTCGCGCGCTTTCAGGCGTTTCAGCTTCAAGATGTCGAAAGGATGCGGGATATAGACGAGCCCCCCCTGTTCCTTTATGAGCTCCATCGTCTTTCTCGGGCCCAGGTGGTCGGGGACCCTCTCGGATATGAAGAGCCCGCATATCTCTCCGGCCGCCGACCTTACCTCCTCGCCCACGATCACGCGCGGCACCTGTTCTCCGGCCGCCATCAACTCATCGGACCTCGAGGCGAACTCGAGCGCCCCCTCTATGACGTCATGGTCCATGACGGCGACGGCATCGATGCCCTTCTCGCGGCACGCGTCAACGAGCAGGGGAAAAGTGATGACGGAGTCCTTCGAATAGACCGTGTGTACGTGAAAATCGACCCTCAATCCGATACGCCTTTCAAGCGGCCCTCAGGGCGCGACTTCAACGCCGCAGTAGTCGAGAAGCGATCTCCAGATCACGAGCCCGTCGACGGACCCTAGCTCCGGCTCCGATGCACGCTCTGGGTGGGGCATCAGACCGAGCACGTTGCCCTCCGGGTTGCAGACGCCCGCGATGTTCTCCGTCGCACCGTTCGGGTTGAACTCCGGCAGGACGCTCCCTTCGGGCGAGCAGTAGCGGAAGACGACCTGTCCCTGTCCCTTTGTCTCCACAAGGACCCGGTGCGGGACCTGGTAGTTCCCCTCGTTATGAGCGATCGGAATCTTCAGCACCTGCCCCACCTGCGCACCGCTCGTCCACGGAGTGCTGGCAGTTTCGACCCTGATGTTCACGAATCTGCAGATGAACTTCAAGCCAGTGTTGCGCATCATCGCTCCGGGAAGAAGACCGGCCTCGAGCAGTATCTGGAAGCCGTTGCAGATGCCGATGACGAAGCCTCCCGCCGCCGCGAACTTCTCCACCGCCTTCATGACGGGTGAGAAACGCGCGACCGCTCCGGTGCGGAGGTAGTCGCCGTACGCGAAACCCCCAGGCAGCACGAGGCAGTCGTAGCCCGCGACGTCGGTGCTGCCGTGCCACACGTAGTCCACGGGCTGCCCCAGCACCCTGTCGATGACGTAGTAGCAGTCGTGGTCGCAGTTGGAACCCGGGAAAACGACGACGCCGAATCTCATCTAAGCCTCTACCTCCACCCGGTAGTTCTCTATTATCGGGTTCGCGAGCAGTTTCTCGCACATCTCCAGCAGCCTAGCCTCGAGCTTCTCCTCGTCGCCCCCGTCGAGCGCGAGCTCCATGTACTTGCCGATGCGAAGGTCCTCTACCTCTTCATACCCCAGGGATTTGAGGGCCCGAAGGACCGTCTTTCCCTGCGGGTCGAGTATCCCTTCCTTCAACGTCACATAGACCCTGGCACGAGCCACCTAGATCCACCTTCTTCCGTCGCTACGCGGTCATGGTCTGACCTTCAAATCCTCCAGCCTTGCGAAGACGTTCTCGGCCCTCGCGAGTGACGCCTGGACGTCAAAGCAGGCCTCGATCTCCTCCGGTGTCATGAGCCGCCCGACCTCCTGATCGTGCAGCAGCCTCTCTAGGAAACCGCCCTCGCCGCGCGCCGCGCGCAGGGCGTTCCTCTGGACCATGGCGTATGCTTCCTGGCGCGACGCTCCCTTCCCCACCAGTGCGAGCATCACCTTCTCGGAAAATATGAGACCCCCTGTGATCTCCATGTCCTCTTCCATCTTCTGCGGGTATACCACCAAACCCTCCAGCACCTCGTTAAACTTGTTCAACATGTAGTCCAGCAGGGTGGTGCTGTCCGGTATTATCACCCTCTCGGCCGAGGAGTGGCTTATGTCCCTCTCGTGCCAGAGGGTCACGTTCTCGAGAGCGACCTGAGCGTTGGCCCTGACCACGCGCGCCAGGCCGCAGATCCTCTCGCAAATCACCGGGTTCCTCTTATGTGGCATCGCGGACGACCCTGTCTGCCCTTCCTTGAAAGGCTCCAGCGCCTCGAGCACCTCGGTCCTCTGAAGGCCCCTTATCTCGGTCGCGTACTTCTCGAGGGAGGAGGCCATCACCGCCAGCGCGCACATGTATTCCGCGTGGCGGTCCCTCTGGACTATCTGCGTGCTCGCTTCGGCCGGTTTCAGGCCGAGCCGGTCGCATACGTACTTCTCGACGAAGGGGTCGAGGCTCGCGTAGGTGCCGACGGCCCCTGAGATCTTCCCCACACTCATGATGTTCTGTGCCCGCACCAGGCGGTCGAGGTCGCGCCGCATCTCAAAAGCCCAGACCGCGAGCTTGAGCCCGAAGGTTATCGGCTCGGCGTGCACACCGTGGGTCCGCCCTATCATTACGGTGGAACGATGTTCTAGCGCCCTCCTCTTGAGCAGGCCAAGTACCCTGCTGGCGTCCTCGATCAATATCTCGGCGGCGTCGCGCATCTGCAGGGCGAGACCCGTATCCAGGACATCCGAGGAGGTCATGCCGTAATGGAGGAACCTCGCCGCCTCCCCGATGTTTTCGGCGAGGTTCTCGAGGAACGCTACAACATCGTGGCGTGTGCGGGCTTCGATCTCCTTGACGCGCTCGACATCGAACTTCGCCCTCTGCTTGATGGCAGCGAGCGCCTCCTTTGGAACGAGCCCCAGCTTTGCCATCGCCTCGCAGGCGAGCACCTCGATCTGCAGCCAGTTCTGGAGCTTGCTCTCCTCGCTCCAGACCGCCTTCATCTTTGCCGACGTGTATCTTTCAATCACATGCACCACCCGGCTCTCGCGCCGTCCTCTCCCTCAGCTCCCCTCGGCCAGCTTTCTCCGGTACTCCTTCAATCTCTGTCCGATGTCCGGATATTTTATTGAGAGTATGCGCGCCGCGAGGACCGCGGCGTTCTTCGTCCCTCCAACGGCTACAGCGGCGACGGGCACCCCCGGCGGCATCTGCACTATCGAGAAGAGGGCGTCCACCCCTCCGGGGAGCCCCGAATCGAGCGGGACGCCGATGACGGGAAGGTCCGTGTAAGCGGCGGCGGCGCCCGGAAGGTGCGCCGCCATCCCGGCGCCCGCGATGATCACCTCGACCCCGCTCTCTTCTGCTTCCTTGATGCTCTCAGTCACCTTCTTAGGCGTACGGTGCGCCGAAGCGACGACAAGGTCCGAGGAGACCCCCAGGTACTCGAGCATCTCCTGGCACTCCTCCATCTTTTCAAGATCGCTCTTGCTCCCGACGATTATCAGTACCTTTGCCTGCACGCCTCGGCCCCTTTCGTCAACCGATAGCCTGGTGCCCGATGTCCTTCCTGTAGTGCATACCCTCGAAGCTAATCATCTTAACGGCCTCGTAGGCAAGTCCTCTTGCCTCCTCGAAACCCGCGCCCAGGGCGACCACGTTGAGCACCCTCCCTCCGGCGGTAACAAGACCACCGTCCTCGATACGCGTGCCGGCGTGGAATATCTCGACCTTTGAGTCCCCGGCGGCAGACTTGAGACCCTTGATGGGGACGCCCTTCTCGTACTTGCCAGGGTAGCCGCCTGAAGCAACGACCACGCAGACGCAGTACTCCGGAGTCCACTCCATCTCGCAGTCGGCGATGGTCCCGTCGATCGTCGCCAGGAGCCCCGGCACGAGGTCACCCTTCAGCCTCGGGATGACGGCCTGCGACTCGGGGTCACCGAAACGGACGTTGAACTCCAGCACCCTGGGTCCTCCGTCGGTCAGCATGAGCCCCCCGTACAGTACGCCCCGGTAAGGGACACCCTCCTCCGCCATCGCCCGGACCGTCGCGTCCATCACTTTCTCGTGTATCTCCGATTCCGTGGCGCCGTCCAGCAGC